>JBFXJV010000006.1:0-21836 GCA_050174515.1 Methylocystis sp. | reverse complement strand
CCCGACGGGCCGAAGGCCTGACCGGGAATCCAGAGCCGATCCAACAATGCCGGTTTGCTCTGGATTCCCGATCACGCGCGTCGCGCGCGTCGGGAATGACATCGCTTCGCTATCTTTGCGATAATTCCGTGATCAGCCCGCGCAGCGGCTGAAACTCGAAGCGCACCTCATGGCGCCCTTCCGGAACCGCGACCGCGCGAAACATCACATTGGCGCGCAGAATCGGCGCTTCGACGCCGTCGACGCGCGCGAACCACCACGGATGCCAAACGTCGTTCAAGATCAGCCAGCCGCCGCCCGGCGGCGCATCAGCCTCGACGACGACGCGGTCGTTTTCATATGAGAGGATTTTCGCCGTCGCCGGCGGCGCGTCCTTGCGCGTATGGCAGATCGGCGGCGTCTCGAGCAGCGCCGTCTCGCGATAATCGGCCTCTGGCCATTCGCCGCTGTGCGCCATTTGCGCAAAATTCACATGCATGGCGCAGGTCACAAGCATGACTCGCGGCATCGCGTGTGGATTTTCGTAAATGCGGACATCGCCGATGCGCGTGAGTTCGATGAAGTCGCCGGGCTTGTAATTCTCGTCGATTTCTTCGATCGGCGCGCCGGTCGCGATGAATCGCAGGCCGAGCATGTCCGACAATATTGAGCGATAGGACGGATAGAGCTTCGAAAACTCGCGCTGATCGGGGAGCGCGAGATGGTCGCCGGCGCCGGTTGCGTCTTCGAATATCCGAAGCCGAATGGGATTATAGCCGAGATCGTGATCCAGGCCGTGGACGAGCGAAGCGTTCGGCCAGTGGAAGTCAATCGCCGCAAACTCGACGCGGTCGCGGCGATCCGGCGCTGAAGTTTCCTTGAGCTTCTGGCGCAGAAAAGCGATCACCGGATTCCTGCCGTCGATTTTCAAGACGTTGAATCGCTCGGGCGGCAAGGCGGTCGATTCATTCGCGCCAATGTCGATCGCGAGATCGGCGCTCATCAGCGCGGCGACCGCAGCAAGCAGGTAGATTCCGCGCAACAACCGGTCGCGGGTCGCGATAATGAGCGCGACGGCGAACAGGGCGAATATCACGCTTGTCGCGAGCGGCCAGGACGCCTGAACCAGATGGCCCTTCGAAGCTGCTACAAGCAGCGCCGCTGCAAACAGCGCGGCGACGGCGCCGATGAGCCATGTGGCGCGCGGCGCGACGACGCCCCGCTCGATCAAGGTGAAGCCATATCCCGAGAGTATCGGAAGCGTCACGCCGAGCAGGAAGGTGGCGTCAGCCGGCCGCCGCCAAAGGTCGACGCCTGGCAGCCGATAGAAAAGAGCGAAGGCCGGCGTGTAGCGGCCAATCGCATAGAGCGCGAAAAACAGCGCCGCGGCGGCGAAGAAGCGAATTTCCTTACTTGAGAAGAAGCGCCGGCCCGTCGCCGCGACAAGCGCGACGAACGTCAATTCGCCAAGATCGACATTCGTCATGTTGCGCGCGAGGAACAGGTCGCGCTCGCCGATCGGCGGACCCCAGAAATCTTTGAGCGGTCCGTCCGTTCCGAACATATTGGCGGAGACGAACGTCAAGAAGGCGCTGGGCGGCAGCGAGCCTTTAAGCGCGCCGTCGAGATCGATCTCGGGACGATTCGAATGCGCCGCAAGCTCCAGCGTGAAGGCGAGCGGAACGGCGATGATCGTCAGGCCGACGAGGGCGCCGGCGGCGAGCGGCGCTACCGCGCTGAGTTTGGGCGATGGATCGGTCGCGATGCGATAGGCGGCATAGGCGGAAAGCATCAGGACGCCAAGGAAAGCGACCTGATCGCGTCCCAGCACAAGGAACGCGGCTACCGCGCCTGCCGCCGCGCCATAGAGCGCCGAGCGTCGATCGAGCGCGCGCGCCAGCAGCCACAGCGTGACCGCCAGCCACGACAGACTCATGATCTGCCCGACATGCTGGAGGCGCCATGCCGCCGAGCCGCCGAATGCGAAGGCAAGCGCGGCGAGCAGTCCGCCGGCGGCGCTCCAGCCGCGATCGTGAAAATAAGCGATGAGCGCGAGACCGCCCATCGCCAGCATCGCGAAGACGATCGTATCGGCCAGGACGAAAGAGGGCTCGGGAAAGAGCGCCGCGGCCAGCAGAAAGAAGGGCGAGAAGATCAGCGATTGCGGGTCGGCGATCTGCGGCATGCCGGCAAAGACATTCGGCGTCCAGAAGGGGGATTGGCCGCTGTGCAGGGCATGGGCGAGAAAGACGAATTGCGGATAGAAATGCGCCTTGGCGTCCCACGGGATGGTGACGCGCCCGGAAAGCCAAGGGAAGGCGAGCGCCAACGCGCAGGCGAGGAAAAGCGCCACAGCCAGAACATAGGGCCGACCTTCCGCGTCGCCCGCGCTTTCTGCGATTCGTTGCATCGGCCATGGTTCTAGCGGTTTCCCGCCTGAGCTTAAAGCCGCGCCTGAGGCGCGCGGCTGAGGCCAAAACGCGCGGCGAGCGCGTCGAGATCGACGGTTGCGCGCCGCTTGTCGTCGGTTTCGAGCAACAGGCGCAGCCCCATGCCGCGCAGCATGTCGACAAAGGCGACGATGTCGGGGTCGTCGGCTGTCCGGCCGAAGACCGGCGCGAGCTGCTCGGCGACGCCGGCCGCATGCGCGGCGAGCGTCGCGCGAATATCCGCCTGGTCGCTCGCCTGCGCCACCACGCTCAGGAAGAAGCGCATCTTGTTGCGATCGAACATGAGCGCGCGCACCGCTTCGACAGGGTCGGCGTCGCTTCCGGTCGAGACGCGTTTTGGCTTATGCGCCTGCGCATGAGACGCTTCGAGCGTCGCGGCGAGCAAATCCGTCTTGCGCGGAAAATAATAGGTCAGATGCGACTGGCGCAATCCGGCCGTGGCGGCGACGTGGGTCTGGGTCAGCGCTGTGACGCCTTCTTTTTTTAGAATTTTCAACGCAGCGTCGAGAATGCGCTGACGCACGCTTTTTTCAGCCGTCGCCATTAGAGCTCATTGAGAGATTCGTCGCGCCCGCGTCCTATCAAAAAAATCGCCCCGCGGAAACGGCTCTGACAGGCTTGCCGCGCCTGTATTGGTATAATACCAATACAGGCGCGCGACGTCGGCGCTGGAGAAAGCTGATGAGATTTTTTCTAAGACATCTTCTCATTGCAACGATCAGCGCCGCGATATCGGGCGCGCGCGCCGACGACGGATCGGACGCGGCCCGGCGCCTGATGTTTGAAACATTCGACAAGCCGGAATCCCGCCTGTTTGTTGACGCCGTCATCGTCGAGGGAGACGCCGCCGTCGCCGATTGGCGCCAAGGCGACCTCGGCGGCCGGGCGTTTCTCACGCGCAAGAATAACACGTGGACCATCGCGCTTTGCGGCGGCGATGCGCTGAAGGACAGCGCCACGCTCGAAAGGCTCGGCGTCTCGAAACCGCACGCGGAGGCGCTCTCCAAAAGGCTGGCGGCCGAGGAAAGGCGGCTCTCTCCCGATGTCGTCGAATATTTCTCCCGTTTTGACGGCATGGCCGCCGTCGAAGCGGATGGCGGCCATTCGCCGCTCGATCCGCATCACAAGCCCATTCCCTGACCGACGCAGGGCGATCGGATGAAGGAACCCCTCATCCTACCGCGCCCTGGACCATCGTCAGCGTTGCGGCGTAGGGCGGGAGACCGTCGCGAAGGACGAGAAAACAAGCTTGCGCCTATTCTTCCCCACCCGATCGCCCTGCGCCTCGCCCCTTAGCGCGAAGGCGCGTTTGGGCGATCGGCGCGGCGGCCATATATAGGGCTGGCGCGCCGGCCGCCTTCGCCGGCCTAGCAGGGCGCATGGCTTGTCGGTTCACGCGACGCCGAAACATCTCGAAGCCGAGCGGCAAACCGCGCCGATGCTGCGCGTCGAGGGGCTTCGCAAATCCTATTCGACGCCGCAGGGCACCATTCCCGTGCTGCGCGGCGTGAACTTCGCGCTCGCAGCCGGCGCCAGCCTGGCGCTGACCGGGGAGTCGGGCAGCGGCAAAAGCACGCTGCTTCATCTTGTCGGCGCGCTCGACGACGCCGACGCCGGCGAGATCATTCTCGACGGCGTCGCGCTGACGTTTCTCTCCGAATATGCGCGGGCCGCCGTGCGGCGCGAAGAGATCGGAATCGTCTTCCAGCAATTCAATTTGATTCCGAGCCTGACCGTCGCCGAGAATCTTGGTTTTCAGGCGCGCCTCGCCGATCGCTTGGACGCTGCCTGGCAGGAAGAGCTGACCCATCGTCTTGGACTTGCCGCGCTCGCCGCGCGATATCCCGAAGAGCTTTCCGGCGGACAGCAGCAGCGCGTCGCCATCGGCCGCGCGCTCGCCGTGCGCCCGAAACTTCTGCTCGCCGATGAACCCACCGGCAATCTTGATGAAGCGAGCGGCGACAAGGTCATGTCGCTCGCGCTCGATCTCGTCGCCGCGACGGGCTGCGCCTTTCTGATGGCGACGCACAGCGAGCGGCTCGCCGCCCGGCTGCAGCGTCGCGTGCGGCTCGACTCCGGCGTTCTGGCGGCGCCATGATGCGGATTGCGTTCGCTTTGACCGAGTCATTCCGGGCAGGCCCGAGGCCTGCCCGGGAATCCAGAGCCAACCCGAGAAAGCTGGCTCTGCTCTGGCTTCCCGATCGCGCTTCGCACGTCGGGAATGACATCCGAGCCGTTCAAACGGTTGTCGTATGAAGGCGACGCTCTGGACGCTGGCTGCGCTGTTGAGCCACTGGCGCCGGCGCCCTGGGAATCTCGTAACGCTTGTCGCCGGCCTCGCCATCGCCACGGCCTTATGGAGCGGCGTGCAGGCGCTGAACGCTCAGGCGCGCATGAGCTACGACGCCGCGACGGCGGCGATTTCGGACGGCGGCGCACAATCGCTCGTCGCCGCGCGCGGCGGGCTCTTCGATCAAGAGCTTTTCGTGAAGCTGCGTCGCGCCGGCGTCGAGGTTTCGCCGGTCCTGGAAGGCGCGGCGCGAATCGGCGAAAAAAATGTTCGCATCATCGGCGTCGAGCCGGTGTCGCTGCCGCGCGGCGCGCCGATCGCGCATAAGCGAAAGCGCGCGGAAGTCCTCGAGGATTTCTTTTCGGGCGAGGGCCGCGCCTTCGCCGCGCCGCAAACGCTGCGGCGTCTCGATCTCGCCGAGGGCGCGCAGCCGGAAACGGCGCGCGGTCGGCGGCTGCCGCCGCTTGCGGCGCTCGCCGAAGCGCCGCCCGGCGCGATCGTGGTCGATATCGGCGTCGCACAGCGTCTGCTCGATCGACCCGGCAGGCTCTCGCGCCTCATCCTCGTCGATCGCGCGGCATTGGATGAGCAGCGGCTCAAAAGCGTCGCCGGCGATGCGCTTCGGCTTGTCGCGGTCAACGACGAAAGCGAGCTTGCGCGCCTGACGGACAGTTTTCATCTCAATCTGACCGCCTTCGGCTTCCTCGCCTTCCTCGTCGGATTGTTCATCGTCCATGCCGCCTACGGCCTCGCCTTCGAGCAGCGGTTGCCGACCCTGCGGACCTTGCGCGCGCTCGGAGTCGCGGCGCCGCATCTCGTCGCCGCCATGGCGTGCGAAATCGCTTTGTTCACCCTTGTGGCCGGCGGCGCGGGCGTGATCGGCGGCTATGCGATTGCGCAGGCGCTTCTGCCAGACGTCGCGAAAAGTCTCGAGAGCCTTTATGGAGCGCAGATTTCGGAAAACCTGACCTTCGACCCGCGCGCTTGGGCTTCCGGCCTCGTCATGGCCGGCGCCGGCGCGGTTCTCGCGGCGGCGAGCGGCTTTGCAAAAACATTGCGCCTGCCGCCGCTGTCGATCGCGCGGCCAATGGCCTGGCGGGCCGAACATCACCGCTATTTGTGGCGACAGGCGGCGCTCGCGATCCTCGCCCTTGCCGCCGCGGCTTACACCTATGGATTCGGCGACGGGCTCCAATATGGCTTTGCCGTGATCGGCTTTTCGCTTCTTGCCGCCGCGCTATCCCTACCGATCCTGCTTGCCGGCGTCCTGGCGCTTGGCGAATATCTGGCGCGCCGGCCGCTCGCGCGGTGGTTCTTCGCCGATGGGCGACAGGAAATTTCCGGCCTGTCGCTGGCGCTGATGGCGTTGCTCATCGCGCTCGCAGCCAATATCGGCGTCGGCGGCATGGTCGAGGGGTTTCGCGAGACCTTCACGCGCTGGCTCGACGCGCGCCTTGTCGCTGAAATCTATTTCGAGGCCGCGACGCCCGCCGATGCCGGCGACATCGAGCAGTGGGCGCGCGCGCAAAAGGACATATCGGCGATCCTGCCGCTCTGGCGCGCCAAGACGCGCATCGGCGGATGGCCGGTAGACATTGTCGGCATGACGCCGCATGAAACCTATGCGGCGCATTTTCCGTTGATCGAATCTGCGCCCGACGTGTGGAACGCCCTCCACGCCGAGGACGCCGTCCTCGTCAGCGAGCAATTGTCGCGCCGACTCGGCGTCGGACTCGGCGCCATGCTCGACATTCCCGCCTCAACGCAGGAATGGCGCGCGCGCATCGTCGGAATCTTTCCCGATTACGGCAATCCCAAGGGCCAGCTGCGCATCGATCACGAAAGGCTAAAACGTTATTTCGACGATGCTTCGGGCGTGCATTATGGCCTGCGCGTCGCGTCCGACGCGACGGCGCGCGTCATCGACAATATGCAACGGCGCTTTGACGCTAAGATCGCGCGCATCATCGATCAATCCGAGCTTAAACGCCTATCGACGGAGGTCTTCGAGCGCACCTTCGCCGTAACGGCTGCATTGAACACGCTGACGCTGATCGTCTCCGGCGTCGCGCTTTTTGCGAGTCTGCTCACCTTGAGCGATATGCGGCGTGCGCGCATCGCGCCGGTCTGGGCGCTGGGCGCGACGCGCCGAAAACTCGCGACGCTGGAAATGATGCGGGTCGTGGCTTTCGCCGCCGTCGCCGCCCTGTTCGCGACGCCGCTCGGCCTGTTCATGACATGGTGCCTCGTCGCCATCGTCAACGTCGCCGCCTTCGGATGGCGGCTGCCGTTTCACATGTTTCCGGCGCAATGGCTGATGGTTTTCCTGATCGCGCTCGGCGCGGCGTTTTTTGCCGCGCTCATTCCCGTCCTAAGGCTCGCGCGCGCCGCGCCGACCGAACTGCTCAAAGTCTTTTCCAATGAACGCTGAGTCCCCGAATGGTTTGCGCAAACGCATGGGGGCCGCGATGTCGAGGCGATCAGCGTTGCTTTTCGCATTGTCGTCGACAAGCGCGCTGGCGCAAGGACTTCGCAATCTCGGCGAAACTGCGCCGGGTTTCGCCTTTCCGCAGCCGGGAACCCCGCTCGTCTTTCCCAACGACCATGGCGCGCATCCCGATTTTCGCACCGAATGGTGGTACGTCACCGCAAATCTAATGGGCGCGGACGGCGCCTCTTACGGCGTCCAATGGACGCTCTTTCGCTTCGCGATGGCGCCGAATTCGGCGCGCGCCGGCTGGGACGACCGCAATGTGTGGATGGCCCATGCCGCGGCGACGAGCGCCGGCGAACATCTCTTTGCGCAAAAATTCGCGCGTGGCGGCGTCGGCCAGGCGGGCGTCGAGGCGGCGCCTTTTCACGCCTTTATCGACGACTGGCGTCTTGAAACCCGCGACGGGTCTGCTGGCGCCGGGATTGATCGGCTGCGCGTTTCGGCTGGCGACAAAAATTTCGCCTATGCGCTCGATCTTTCCGCCACGAGGCCGATCGTCTTGCAGGGCGAGGCCGGCTACAGCCGCAAGTCCGACGCCGGACAGGCCTCCTATTACTACAGCCAGCCGTTCTTTACGGCGCAGGGTTCACTTTCGATCCATGGCCGCCAAACACCGGTCTCCGGCCGCGCCTGGATGGATCGCGAATGGTCGAGTCAGCCGCTCGGGTCAGATCAGAAAGGCTGGGACTGGTTTGCGCTGCATTTTGACGGCGGCGCCAGACTGATGCTGTATCGCATGCGCAGCACCAAGACGGCGCCCTATCTTTTCGGCAATTGGATCGGCCCCGAAGGCGCGACCTCGCCGATCCTGCGCGAAGACATCGCGATCGATCCTCTGGAGACGATGCGTATCGCCGATCGCGACATCCCGATTCGCTGGCGCGTTCGGATCGACCCTCGGGGCGTCGACATTAAGACGCAGCCGCTCAATCCGAGAAGCTGGATGGGAACGGATGCCGCCTATTGGGAGGGACCGATCCGGTTCAGCGGTTCGCATCAGGGAGAAGGCTATCTCGAAATGACCGGCTACTAGTTCACGCTGCGTTTAGGCGACCACGCAGCATGATCTACCATTCCGCAGCCATACGAAACAGGTTCGCGAAGACGCCTTTCGATTCCCGCAGCTTCTTCAAATGCACGGCGGCAAGCTCGAAGAGCCGCCGTTCGCCTGCGCGCGTGATGATGACAAGCGATCGGCGACGATCATTCGGATCGGTCTTTCGCTTCACGAGTTTCGCCTGCGCCAGGCGCGACACGAGTTCCGCGGCGCTGTGGTCGCGGATCATCAGCTGCTCGGCGAGTTCGCCGACGCTAATGTGTTTCGCGCCCTGATAGGTGTGAACGACCAGCAGCGCCTGATACCATTGCATGGTGACGCCATGGTCGGCCGAGACCTGTTCGCTGAACGCCAAGAACTTGCGCAGCGCGAAGCGAAAATTGGCGAGCGCCGCCAAGTCATCCTCGCTTGGCGCCTTGCGCGCGGCTTCCGGTGCTGGATCGAACATATTCACGCAAAAGTCCTTTGTCCGAATGGCCTGCTCCGGCGGCCGGTATTGGGCGTGCGCCACGCCGAAAGATCAATTGGCTTGAACTCTGGAGCGCGCTGCAAAAAACTGAACCCGCATTCTTACGCGTAAAGCCCGCTCGATGCGCTTACGATCGAGCGCCGCTTTATAATTCTGCGATGAACTCGTCAATCTTTGCAAAGAACGCATCCGAACCGGCGTCGGCTCCCTTGTTATGCTCAAGCTTGGCGCGCCGACGAGGAGAGTGCGGCGTCGAATAGTCACGCACCGCCTGCAGCCATCCTCGGCCATCGAGCGGATCGACATAGTCGATCGCATCGCCGCCGACTTCCCGAAAGGCTTCGATATCCGAGGCGATGACCGGCGTTCCCGCCGCGAGCGCTTCGGCGACAGGCAGGCCGAAGCCTTCGGCGAAGGAAGGCATCAGCAGAGCCCTCGCCCCCGCAAGCAGTCGGCGCAGTCCCGGCGTCGACAGCCCGCCGACCTCTATGACATGCGGACGTAAGGCGACGCTGCGTTCCAGCATTTCAATGACGGCGCCGTTGAGCCAGCCGCGCTTGCCGACGATCACAAGCTTTGGCGGAGAGGCGTCGAGCGCCAGCTCGCGCCATGCGTTGAGCAGGGTGAGATGATTTTTTCGCGGCTCGATCGTGCCGCAGACGACGAAATATTTGACGCCGTCGAGCGCCGCGGGCGGCTCGGCGGGCGTCAGGAAGCCGGGCGAAACCGGCAGGCGCGCGACGCAAACCGGAAATTCCGCCCTTCCGTTTTCGGCTGCATATTGGCGAAGCCGCCTGGCGAGCGCATGCGATCCGACGACGGCGCCCGCGCCATAGCGGCAAATATTGCTGATGCGCCTTGGATGCAACAGCGCTTCTCTTGCACGAAAAAATTCCGGCGCCTCGATCGGAAGGAGATCATGAACGAAAAAGACAGGTCTTATATCCGGTCGCGTCGTGAGCCAGCGTATGTACCAGCTTCGATCGACGAGAAATTGCGTGACGTTGAAATAAATCGCTCCCTGCGGCGCTTCACGCAACGGCCGGCCAAGATGAGGCGCCCAGCGGCGCATCGCGCGCCAGTTGCGCTCAAGGAACATGAGATCCGGCGCCTTTCTCGCCCGCGCCGGCGAAGCGCCTGCAAATTCCTTTGATCTCAGCGCCGCGACGAGACTGCGATAGACGTCATCCTCCTCGGCGTCCCCGTCCTCGCGCCACAGAGATTCGACGCCCTCGATCGTCTCAAGCGCAAGATCGGGATCGGCGAGTCGCGGGCCGATCGCCGTGCAAATCAGCGCCCCGCGCGCGCGTTCACTGCGTGCGAGAAAATGGCGGGCAAGCGCGAAATCGACGCGATCAATCCCGTTCGGCGCCGCATTCAGCGCGCGAGTCACGATCCGCGTCACGTCATAAATGACGGGTCGGCGCGCTGCTTCAGACGGCGGCGTCACTTTCGGCACTTCGTCTTGTCCCGACGACATCGCCAGGCCTCGATCGCGTCGTTCGCTTCGCGCACGGCGCGTTCCATTTCTCTTTCGAGACACTCCCGGTAGCGAAACACCATTCGCGTGAAAAGCTGCACTTCTTCGTCACAGGCGGCCATCGCCAAAGCGGAAACGGACGTCTCGATGCAGGCGGGCCGCAACGGCGGCGCGCAATAGGCAAAGCCGCGAACGTCTGGCGCGGCGAGCAGCGGTTCATACGCAAGGAGAGCAGCTGCAGCCGCAAGCGCCACGCCTTGTAAGCTTTTGGCGGAAGGCCGCATTGAACCCGCTCCAACTCTTGAGCGCAATCATGAATCATCGGACCAGGATTGCGCTCTAGCTTATTGAATTGACGCATTTTCTACACCGAATCGAAATCCACTTCGGTCAAAAATGCTCTCAATCGCGGCGCGTGGAATGGCGGCGCCCGGATTTTTGCTGAAAGCCCGCTCTGAACTTTTGTGATCGATCACGTCGGCAGTTTTGTACCGCATTGCATAAATTCCGCCCAGATTATGCGGCTCGATCTAACTACGCCGTCCGGCGAACCAGCGCACAGCGTCGGCGACGGCGTCTGCCGTCGGCCGCGTCTTATAGCCGAGGGCGCGGCGCGCCTTGGAATCATCGAAGAACATCCGCTTTGCGGAAAGTCGCAGGCTCTCGCGGTTGAGAAACGGCTCCGAGCCGGCGAAGCGCGCAACAATCTCATTGGCGTAAGCGAGAGGCATGAGCGGCCAGCGCGGCAATTTCGTGCGCGGCGGCGGTCGCCCGGTCACGCGAGATATCTCGATGAGCAGGTCCTGCAATGTTAGATTGGCGCCGCCAAGAATATAGCGTTCGCCGATTTCGCCAACTTCCATTGCGGCGATATGGCCCTCCGCGACATCGTCTACATGAACGATATTCAGTCCGGTGTCGACGTAAGCGGGCATGCCGCCACGTATCGCCTCGCAGACAATCCGGCCGGTGGGCGTCGGTCTCACGTCGCCCGCGCCGAGCGGCGCCGATGGGCACACGATGATGGCGGGCAGCCCTTCATCTTGGATCATTCGTTCGACGAGCCGCTCCGAAAGAATTTTGCTGAGCTTGTATGCGCCGACGGCGCGCTCGGGTGAAAGCCGGTCGGCTTCGGTGCAGGGCGCCGAATCTGGATCAAGAGTCGCGACGCTGCTCGTATGCACCACGCGCGCGACGCCCGCGCGCAGAGCTTCGCGCATGACGGTTTCGGTGCCGGATAGGTTGACGCGCATCACCGGTTGGGGATCGGGAGCCCAGAGGCGATAATCGGCCGCAAGATGAAAGAGCGCAGAGACGCCGATCATCGCGCGCCGGACGCTTTCGCGGTCGGTCACGTCGCCTTCGACGACCTCGCAATCGGCAGGGACATTGTCGCGTGGGCTCGATCGACGCACGAGCGCGCGCACAGCGACTCCTTGTGCACGCAATCGCTTAACGACCGCGCCGCCGATAAATCCGCTTGCGCCGGTGACAAGAACCGTTCCGCTGGAAACCATTCCACTTCCTGCCCCGGCGCCGGCGCTCTCAACGGGAGCCGGAACCAAGTCGCAGCCGCTGCGGAGAGATCAACGGCGCGCGCACGCCGCGACAGAAAAACAGCGCCGCCTTGAGGTCGGGTCGGACCGTGTCGGGCCGTGCGTTGCCAGCCGTCGATTCAGCCGGCGGTCGACTCCGCCAGACTCTGCTGGTCCACTTCCAATATCGATTGTTCGTTCGCCTCTGCCGCCGGCTCTAGCGACGTGATCATTTCACGTTCCTCGCGCTGCAGCCGCATCAGGTCCTTCTGAATGACGAAGACGAAGCCCAGAAAGGTCAGTGCGGATAGTCCGCCAATGACGATGTCGAGCACCGCGAAGCCGTAAGCCTGCGCGGTCGAGATGCTGGGACCGAACCATGCCGCGAAAAGCGCCCAGCACGCAACCAAAATGCGAAATTCCGTCGCGCCCATGCCGCCGTATGAAAGGCGATGCACGCTTTCGGTCACGACCCTCAGATAGGTGTAGGAACTCATCAGCAGATAGAGTGAAAGCACCAGCAGCGATGAGGCGACCGTGAAATAAGGCGAAGCGCCCAGCCCGACAATGATTAAAGTTTGGGCAATCAGGTCGGAGGAATGGTCAATGAAGTAGCCATAATGCGGTCGCTCGATCGAACGGTAGCGCGCCAGCGTGCCATCGAGCGAATCCCCAAACCAATTGAGAAAGAGCCCAAGAACGACGCCGCCGAGAAAAATGCTGGACCAGCGGCAGGCGACGAAGCTCAACAGAGTGAGAACGGCGCCGCACAATCCTATCGCCGTCAGGTGGTCCGGCGTCGCCCAGTCCGGCAAGCGCTTCACCAGAGCCGACAGCGCAGCGCGCTCCTTGACCGCAAGAAAGCTCTCGTTGATCCGCTGATTGGCCATAACAACTCCCTCAAAAATCGCTCAACCCGTCAGCGCTCGCGCAACCCGATGACGATGCCCAACGCTGGACCCTCTTACACATGAAGCAGGCAAAACGATGACATGTCGATAACTTAGCCGCATCGACGCTCCGCTGTTCTACTCCGC
Organism: Methylocystis sp.; assembly: GCA_050174515.1. GTDB lineage: Bacteria > Pseudomonadota > Alphaproteobacteria > Rhizobiales > Beijerinckiaceae > Methylocystis. Next base: position 9,045 of record JBFXJV010000006.1, on the reverse strand, counting down.
AGCTGCTTCGGAATCCACGACAAAGCAACGTCTATGCCTCATTTCCAATAACTGCTGACGAAGGCGCCCTGAATCGCCGGCTGACTGACCGTCTGAAACAGCTGCACAACCCTGGTGATGTCAACGAGCGGCGCGTTGCTGACATACAGGATGTCCTTGTCGTGCATGGCGAAGCGCCGCGCCGCAAAAAGGGCCGCAGGCTGGCGCAGATTGAGGTGATAGGCGACGGGCACCTGGCCACGCTCAAGCAGGCTCGGCGCGACATTGGGAAATTCGCGGGCGACGCTCGCCGGCTCGTAGCGCAACACGAAAACGCCGTCGGGGTCGGCCTGAGAGTCCGTCAGGCCGCCCGCCTTGCCGATTGCTTCCTCAAGCGTGAGGCCGCGCGCGTCAAAGGGCATGACGGCGTTCGCGCTGGTCGCGCCCATGACCGTAAAGGTCGGCGGCGTGCGCTCGATGGTCAAAATGTCCCCCGCCCGGAGATAGATGTCTTCGCGAGGATTGACGAGCAGCGCCTGGATGGGCGCTCTAGCGGTGCGACCGCCTCGGGTCAGGGTTACGAATGTTTCGTGAACGGGCGAACGATAGCCTCCTGCCGCCGCGATCACGTCCATGACGCGGTCGCCGTTCAGGCTGAGAGGGACCCGGGCGCCATTGGCGACTTCGCCGGTCACCGTAACGGTGTTGGTGATGTTGCGGGTGATGTTGACGACGGCCTGCGGCTCGATCGCCTTGCCGCGAAGTCGCTGGACGATCGCGTTTTCGACCTCCTGCTGGCTGCGCCCGGCGACTTGAATGCGACCGGCGTAAGGCACGGTGACCGAGCCGTCCCGTCCGACGACTTGATCCGGAATCGCCGCCGATCTGGAGCCCGGGCTCATCCGATCGCCGGCGGACCCCGAAAACAACCCGCCCGAGGCGGCTTCCCAAACCGTTATTTGGATCGAGTCGCCTATGCCGATGGTTTGGTTGCCGGCTGGCCGGTAATCGCCAAAAAAGCCGCGCAACGTGGGCGGCGCGCGGCGAGCGAGGACGGTGAGGGAATTTTGGTCGATCTCGACGAGCGCGTAGCTCGGCGCGTCGCCGGCCAGGCTCGGCCTCACCTCCTCCACCATGTCCTTGCCGCTCGGACCGCTTGCGGGAAAGATCGCGCAGCCTGACGTCATCAGTCCGAGAGCGAGTGCAACACAGAGCCGCAGCGGATGGGGAATGGCGATCGTCAAAGTCTCTCCAATATGCGCCCTCTGGCGCGAAGGCTCGAACCCTACGCCGGGAGACACACTATTGTATTAGTACAGGCAAGGGCAATATGCCGGCGATATGTCGGAAATACCACCGATTTCTGAAGGATGCTAAAAAATTTGCTAAAGCATGCAGGCGGTTAGTCGGACTGGAGAGTCGCTTCTTATTCAATCCGTTTGGTCGTATGTCCGCAGCGACAGCGCGCGAATGCGCGCCTGTGGCAGGCGTTCGAAATCCGCCTCACGATGGCGGAGCGACTCCGACCCGCGAAACGCGAAAACGCCATCGGAGGTCACGACCAGATCATTGTAACGAAGCGTCGGGTCATTGAGGACGGCCGAGAAGGGCTCCGCCGAGATCGCGGCGTCGATGCGCGCCGGCCGTCGCGCCCGAAACTCTGCTTCGGCGCGCGCGGCGAAGGCCTCGTAGCGCTGTTTCGCCGCTTCGACTCTAACCGCCCAGGCTGAGCGGGCTTCGGCCTCGTCGGCGCTCGCCTCGCCGCCCGAAAATGCGGAGGAGCCGGCTCGCGCGCTGTCGTTCGCCCCGCCGGCGCCAAGCAGCATTGCGACAAGCGCTATCGTCACGGCTACGCGCATGGAAGCAAAATGCGCGCGCCTCGATAAAGTTCCCCGCGTTCACGCCCGCAGGCGCATTTGAGCTATCGCGAAGACTATTTTTCCTGATTTTGCGCCGCGGCGACCGCAGCGGCCGCAATCCTGCGTCCATCCTTCAATGTCTTGCCAAGAAGGCCGAAAACCGCCACCAGCGCGAGTCCGATGACGGCGATGTCGACTGCCGGCAACCGATCATGCTGACTTTCCGGAACGCCGAGCGCCATCGCGGCGAAAGGCCAGAACGCCAGGAGGATGCGAAATTCCGTCACGCCCAGACCAATGTAAGCCATTTGCTGAACGTGCCGGGTAGCGGCGCGAATATAGCCATAAGCCGAGAACAGCAGATAGCAGACGAGCACCGCCGCCGCGGCGCGCAGGGTCAGGAATGGCGAGTAGCCATAGGCGACAATGAGGACAATATGCGAGAAGAGGTCGGCGACGTGATGCGCCATGCCGGCGCCGGGACGTTCGTCTCCGCGCAGCCGCGCGAGCGGAAGATCCGCCGTCAAGCCATACCAGTTGACGAACATCGCCAGCGGCACCAACCAGACCAGATCCGGCCAGGAGCGGCAGCCGACCAGTGCGGCGGCCGCGAACGCAGCCCCGACGGCGCCAATCAGCGACAGATGCGCAGGCGCGATCCAGCGAGGCGCGGCCTCGGCCATGCTTCGGGCGAGATGCTGCTCCGCGGCGTATACGAAACTCTGGCCGCGGGCGGGCGCATCGTCAAAAAATCGTTTATTTTCCTCGCGAAGGTTCATGATGGACATGTCCCTGCTGCTCATAATTCGGACGGGAAGGGACGCGCCCCAACCCTCGGCTGACTTCATAACTCTGAAATCTAGCCGCTTGTAGGGCGCCCGCAAGTCATCGATGATCCTTGGGCCTTCTCGCAACGACAGGGGCCATCTCGCAGAAATTCTTCGAAAATTTGACGAACCGCCGCGCCCTTGCCGGTCTGACGCCATTTGTCCCCGCCCTAATCCGACGCGGAGCCTTCAATGTCCGAAAAGATCGTTGTTTCCATGCATTACGGCGTCCTGCGCCTGTTAATGAACCGCCCCGAAAAGAAAAACGCCCTCGATCGCGAAATGTATCGCGCAATGGTTGCGACGCTCGAATCGGCTGCCAGCGACGACGCCGTCCGCGCCGTCGTTTTCGCCGGCGCAGGCGGAAATTTCACTTCCGGCAATGATCTTGCCGATTTTCGCGATTTCGCGGCGAACGCCGAAACCTTTCCGGCGCTGGCTTTCATTCGCGCCGCGGCGGGGTTCGACAAGCCGCTCGTCGCCGCCGTGACCGGCGACGCGGTCGGCGTCGGAACCACCCTTCTCTTTCATTGCGACCTCGTCTACGCGAGCCCCGACGCCCGCTTCAGAATGCCTTTCATCGACCTTGCCCTGCCGCCGGAGGGCGGCGCGAGCCTGCTGGTTCCGATCCGGTTCGGCACGTCCAGGGCTTCCCAATATCTGCTGCTCGGCGACGGCTTCGATGGCGACGAGGCGTTACGGCTCGGCCTCGTCAACCGCGTCGCGCCCCCGGAAGCGGTCCTCGATCTTGCGATGGAGGCCGGACGTCGCCTGGCCGAAAAGCCGGCTCAGGCGCTTCGCGTGGCGCGGCGGCTGATGCGCGGCGACCCGAACGACATTCTGGAGCGGATTGACGCCGAAGCGGCGCTCTTCGCCCAGGCGCTAATGTCGCCGGAGGCGCGGGAGCGTTTTGCCGCTTTTTTCGCGTCGCGGTCGCGTTAGCCTTCACAACGACATGACCTTCGCCGCTTGCGTTGCGGACGGGCTTCTCCCAAATAATAGATCGGACATACGCGTCTGCGCCGCACAGGGCAGGCGCTTACATGGGCTCACTGGAAAATTATGCGCGACCCTTACGACGTTCTCGGCGTGGCAAAAACGGCGAGCGCCGCCGAAATCAAGAAGGCCTATCGCCAACTCGCCAAAAAATTTCATCCCGATCGCAACAAGGACGACGCGAAGGCCAAGGAGCGCTTCGCCGAAATCAATTCGGCCTATGAAATCGTCGGGGATGAGACGAAAAAGACGCAGTTCGACAGAGGCGAAATCGGCCCCGACGGCAAGCCCCGCTATGCCGGTTTCGAAGGCTTCGGCGCCGGCGGAGGTCCCGGCGGCTTCACCCGCGGCTGGCGCACGAGCGGCGGCGCGCCGGGCGGCGACCAGCATTTCGAATTTCACTTCGGCAATGAGGCGCCCGGCGGACGCGGCAACTTCGATCCTTCCGACCTCTTCGCCGATCTCTTCGGCGCAGGCGGGCGCCGGCGCGGCGCGCCCCAACCCACTCGCGGCGACGACGTCATCGCCACCGCCACGACGCCGCTCGAGTCGGTCGCTCACGGCGGGTCGGCGCGCGTCATTCTGCCGAGCGGACGGACGCTCGAAGTGAAGATCCCGGCGGGAATCGAAGACGGCCAGCAGATCCGCCTGCGCGGCCAGGGCCAACCCGGCGCCATGGGCGGCGAACCCGGCGACGCCATCGTCACCGTGAAGGTTGCGCCGCATCCCTATTTCAAGCTGGATGGCCGCGATTTGCGACTTGAATTGCCAGTGACGGTTTATGAGGCCGCGCTTGGCGGACGCGTCGAAACGCCGACGCTCGACGGCAAGGTGGAGCTGACGATCCCGCCACACTCCAACAGCGGGCGGGTGCTGCGGCTGCGCGGCAAGGGACTGCCCGCGGCGGACGGCAAGATCGCCGGCGATCTGTATGTTTCCTTGAAGATCATGCTGCCGGAGACATCGTCCGGCGAGCTTGACGCGCGGATGCGCGAATGGCGGGACGCCCAGCCTTACGATCCGCGCGCCAAAATGGGGTAACGCCAGAGCGCGGCTCGCGAAAAAGCGGCATAGGATCGATCACGTTATCCGCGCTCAGGCGAGTCCGCTTGAATGCAGCGTGATCTGGCCTCTATCGCGCCTCGGGCGGCGCCGCGACGACCGCGGCTGCGGCCGCTTCAGCCGCCGCCTGCATGGCGTCCGGCGGTAAAACGCCGACGAGCACGAAGGCGAACCCGCCCGTGCGCCATTCGATGACTGAAATCCCCTGCCCCCGCTGACCGGACGGCGCGGCGACGGAGTCGGCGCGCTCGAAATAAAGGCCGACGCGCGCGCCGTCGTCGCGCTCATAGACGAGAAAGGCCGCCGGGCTCGCGACGCCCGGCGCGACGCGTCCGCCAAGGAGCCGCAACCCGACGCCGCTCAAATCCGGCGCGCGCGAAATGCCGACGCGCTCCTGAAGCCATGCGAAAAGCTCGTCGCGCCGGCCGGCGTCGATCTCGACGGGCCGCGCGTCGAGCGCGTAAGTGGCGTAGGTCAGCCCGGCTCGCGCCGCATAGCTCGTGGCGGCCACGGCCAGCGTCGGGCGCTGCGCCGGCGGCCGGCCCGCCAAAAAAAGCAGGCCCGCAACCGCGACGGCGGCGCCTGCGAAGAGCGTGAGCAGCGTCGAGGCGAGCGCCTGCCGCCGGCGGCTGGCGCGGATTTCATCGAGCTTGCGCGCTGGCCGCGGCGCCGCGCCGGGACGTCCCCAATGGATGGCGCCGGTTTCGATCGGCCCCTGGCCGGCCGGCGGCGCCGGCGGACGCGCCGCCGCCTCACGCAGCGACAGCGGCGGCGGCTCCAGCGCCACCGGCTCGAAGGCGGCGCGCAGCGCCGCATTCTGGCGCCGCCAGCCTTCGACGAGCGCGGCGTCCTCGGGATGTTGCAGCAGATGGTCCTCGACCTTGCGCCGCCGCTCGGGGTCGAGCTCGCCGTCGACAAGCGCATGCAGGTCGGCTTCTTCGATAAGCGCCGAGGGCGTCATCGCGCTACTTCACGACTCGCAGATGCGAGGCGGCGCGACGGCCGCCCTCGAGCGGCGCGACCGGCCGCAGCCCCTCCGCGCCGAGCGCCGCGCGGGCGTGCATCAGCCGCGCCAACGCGGTTTCCCGCGTCGCGCCGACGATTCGCGCCGCGGCCTCATAGCCGTAGCCCTCGAGCGAGACGAGAAGCAGCACGGCGCGCTCGTCGAAGCCGAGACTGGCAAGCCCGTGAACGATCGGCGGGTGCCGCGACGCCGGACCTGGCGCATTGGCGAGCTTTTTCTCGGCGAGCGCGACAAGCGTGGCGTAGGTTTCGATTCGCGCCTCGGCGAGATCAGCGGGACGCAGCTCGCGCGCCCGTATCCGCGCGCCGACCGATTGCAGCGCGCTTTGGAGAAGATCGTCGGCGACGGCCTGGCCCGCTCCGGCGCAGAGCGCGCGGGCATAGCGCCTGAGCGCCGGCGTAGCGCCGCCCAGCCCCGCGATGATATCGGACCTTCTGCCCATGCGGCGCGCTCCGCTCGCTTTTGTCGCTTGTCTGCGCGGCCAGTGACGTTTCCGATCAAATGATAGGGCAAAGCCGCGCGATTGGCTATGCTCGCCGCGATTTGCGCGCGCTTTTTCGCCGGCCTGAACGCAACGCAAGCGAGGGTTTCCTTTGCGCCAAAACCACGCTAAACGGCGGGCGCCGCCGAGCACATTTCAGGCCCAGGAAACAGACGAGCATGACACAGCAAGCTGCGCCCGCCGCCCTTTTCGCCGGACTTCTTAAAGGGAAAAAGGGGCTCATTCTGGGCGTCGCCAACAATCGCTCGATCGCCTGGGGCATCGCCAAGGCCTGCGCCGACGCCGGCGCCGAACTCGCGCTCACCTATCAGATCGAGGCGCTGGAAAAGCGCGTGCGCCCGCTCGCGGCGGAAATCGGCGCGCAGGTCGTCGGACGCTGCGACGTCGCCGAGCCGGAGACGATGGACGCGGTCTTCGCGGAAATCGAGAAGCTTTGGGGCAAAATCGATTTCGTCGTGCACTGCCTCGCCTATTCCGACAAGGACCAGCTCGACGGCCGCTATGTCGAGACGACGCTGGAAAACTTCCAGATGTCGCTGAATATCTCCTGCTACTCTTTCACCGCTCTGGCGCAGCGCGCCGAGAAACTGATGACGGACGGCGGCTCGCTTTTGACGCTCACCTATTACGGCGCCGAGAAATGGATGCCGCATTACAATGTGATGGGTGTGGCGAAGGCCGCTCTGGAAGCCTCGGTGCGCTATCTCGCCGCCGATCTCGGCGTGAAGAACATTCGCGTCAACGCGATTTCGGCGGGGCCGATCAAGACGATGGCGGCCTCGGGCATCGGCGACTTCCGCTATATTCTGCGCTGGAACGAATATAATTCGCCGCTGCGCCGCGTCGTGACGATCGAGGAAGTCGGCGAGACGGCTGTGTATCTTCTATCGCCGCTCGCGCGCGGCGTCTCCGGCGAAGTGCTGCATGTTGACGCCGGCTATCATGTGGTGGGCATGATGAACCCCGCCGCCGCGCCGAAAATGGCGGACCTGCTGGCGCTGCTGCCGCCGGAGAAGTGAGGGGCGCCGAGCGCCCACTCTTGTCGCGGGCATCAAAGCCCTCGCGGAAAATTCTTTCCGCGCCCGAACACATCGCTAGACTTGCGCCATGACGAAACTGCTCGAACGGGCCTTCGAGGCGGCGCGCAGCCTTCCGCCGGCCATGCAGGATGAGATGGCGCGCGTGATCATCGCGATGACGGGCGAAGAGATGCCGGCCACGCCGCTCACACCCGAAGAAGCAGCTTCCTTCGAGGAATCTCTCGCGCAGGCCGAGTGCGGCGAGTTGGCGACCGACGATCAAGCGCAGGCCATTTGGGCGAAGCATGGGCTGTGAAGCTTCGCTGCACGCTCCGCGCCGCCGCTGAACTCGATGAGATTTCTTTCTTTGACGAGCGTTCGCCGTGGGGCGCGTGCGGCGTCAAGGCGCGATGGCGGCTCTCCGCTTGGCGTTGCCCGACCAAAGCATCGTCCGAGCTGGAGCGCCAGCAGCGGATCAAACCGCGCGTAGGGATATTCCAGCCGTCTGTACTACTTGCGAACCAAAATAATGTGATATACGTTATGTTGTGCCAATCTAATGGATCTCACATAGAATTCGATGACACACACGCTCGAACAAAAGTCGCCTTCGGCCATCCGCATCGAGGAACTGACCGACGAATTGGTCAAGCGTCTCATTGCGGCCTTGGCGACGAACGGTAATATCGGGCTCTCCGGCGATGAGACAGTTCGCATTGATTTCCCATCCCGAAAGGCAAAATTCGAGACCTCTGCCGCCCGACTGTCGACAGGTGCGGTGAATGATCTGAAAGTTTCCGTCAGGAAAGTCGTAAGCGAAGTAATCGGAGCGAATAATACGCTAGTCCGCGACTTGGACCCGACGCTCGTCCCGGTGCTTGACGCCATCGCCGAGGCTCTCAAGAACGCGCGGAATCGGATATCCGAAAAGAATATCGGAACGCTGGTTGAGCTGATGCTACCGTCCAACGATCCCGCCGCGGCCGTACTGGCGACGATCGACGCCGAGAACGCCGCAGCTCGAATCCGATTCATGGAGAACGTACCCTGCCTAACGAGCGCGCAATTGGCGGAACAGCTCGGACACGGAGCTAAAAACAAGAGCCAGACGGCGAGCCGCTGGAAAGCGGAACAACGGGCGTTTTCTGTGCCGTGGCGCGGTCGCGAGGCCTATCCGGCATTCCAATTCCGGGATGGCCGCCCGCTGCCGGTTGTCGCCAAAGTGCTCGGGGCGCTTCCCGAAGGCATGACGCCCTGGCAGATCGCGTTCTGGTTTGTGTCATCAAACCCGTGGCTGGACGGTAAGGCGCCTTATACGATGTTGGCGGACACTGATGCCGTCGTAAAGGCGGCCAAGCAGGAGGATGAGGTCATTTTCGGGTGACCGCGGTGCCTACCAATCCAATGATGATTGTGCCGACGCCGCCATCGCAATTGAAGTGCAACGTGCTCCTATTGCATGCCGGCGCCGTCGTTCACCGAATCCATGACAAGGGATTACAAGCGGAACAGTTCAATCCCGGGACTAGGGGAAATTCTCGCTTCGCCCCGATCACTACCCCTGATGGGTCGCGTATCCTGACGAGCTACGCAGCGACAACGTTTGCTTGCGCGGCCTTCGAGACCATCTTCCATGACATCGACCCGGACGCGCCATTCAAGTCGGTGCCTTGGACGACGATCGAAAGACTATCCTATTCAACCCTAGAGTTTGGGAGAGATGTCCGATTATGCAAAATGTTCTCGCCCGACCTCATGAAATGGAACTGCGCTCGAA
>JBFXJV010000005.1:0-22457 GCA_050174515.1 Methylocystis sp. | reverse complement strand
CGCAGCGCGAAGAATTGGCGGTTGCGCTCGCCGCAGCGGAAGAGCAATGGCTGGAGCTTGCCGCCGCGGCTGAAGCATAAGGCAGAGCGGTTTTTCCGCCTTATGGAAACGACCCTTCACTCGGTCTATGGTTGCGCCTGAGATCGCCTACTTTTTATGAAAATCCGAAGGGCAGATCAGATGGAAGGGACCGACGCCGCGCAATTAACGTCTCAGACGGAGAGGCGAGAGGACTGCCAGCTCGCGGAGCGCGCTCTGGCGGGAGAAGCAGACGCGCTGCGCCTGATTATGGCGCAAAACAACCGTCGTCTCTATCGCATCGCGCGCAGCATCGTGCTCGACAGTCACGATGCCGAGGACGTGGTTCAGGAGGCCTATCTTAAGGCCTTCACCCATCTCGACGGATTTCGCGGCGAGGCCGGCCTCGCCACCTGGCTCGCGCGGATCACGATCAACGAAGCCGCGGCGCGGTTGCGTGTGCGACGCCGGGCGAAGATCATTGATTTTTTCGGCGCGCAGAAAAAGCAGGACGAGTTCTTTTCTTCGCAGGCGAAGGACTGCGACGATCCCGAGAAATCTCTGGCCCAACGCGAAATTCTGCGCTTGGTCGAGCGGGCGACCGACAGGCTGCCCGAGGAATTTCGCATCGTTTTCGTCTTGCGCGTCATTGAGGGCCTTGGAGTCGCCGAGACGGCGCAAATCCTCGACGTGCGGCCGGAGACCGTGAAGACCCGCCTGCATCGTGCGCGTCGTCTTATTCGCGAGCAGCTGGAGAAGGACATCGGCCCCTTCGTCATGGAGGCGTTTCCATTCGGAGGCGCCCGCTGCGCACAAAGCGTATGCGCCGTTCTCGCGCGCCTGTCCCTGGCCAATAAAATTCGGGAACCTTTTTCTTCCGCGCCCATCCAATGACCGTCACGCAGCAGTCGTGAGCGACCTTGGCGCGCCCCACGCGCCGAGCGCGGTCGCTCGGGGTCGGGAGGAAATGATGTCCGAGGAGATTAAGAAGAAAATTGCTCTGGCGGTTGCAATTGCCGGAGCGGCGGCGGTCGGCGCGCTCGCCGCATCCGCTGAAAACGCCGCCTCGACCAAGGATCCCGAGATCGAGCGCACGCGGCAGCAAATCAAAATGCTCGACGACGTCTTTAAGACGGCGGTGGTGCTGATCGACGAAACTTATGTGAAAACGCCGTCGGACCCATCCGCGGCCTCGGCGGCCAAGGCGCTCTTCGCTGCGATGAAAAAGAACGGCTGGTATGACGTGAGGCTTATTGGTCTGACCGATAAAGTCGGCGATCCGGACGACGAACCCAAAGACGCTTTCGAGAAGTCGGCGGCGAAGAAGCTGCGCGCTGGCGGCGACCAGGTTTATGAAGAGGTCTTGGAGAAGGACGGCAAGCGCTATCTACGCATGGCGACCGGCATACCGGTCGTTTCCGAGAACTGCGTTATGTGCCATGCGCATTTTAAGGGCGACAAGGGCAATATCGGCGCTCTGTCCTATACCGTGCCAGTCGTGAAATAAGCGCATCCCTAAAGGAGGCGGGATGCAAGAGGCCTCGATCAATGCGTCGAGGCCTCTTCAATTGTTTTCGACTCACAAAAAGTGGACGCCGGTTTTGCGCGTCGAGCGCGCTCTGAATTTTTTGGATCGATCACATTATCCGCGTTTGGGCGATTCCGCCCAAAGCCGGCGATCGAGCTAGGCGAGCAAATTCTGGAACTCAGGATGTCTGTCCACGTAGTCCGCCACAAAGGAGCAGTCGGCTTGGACCTTCAACCCGTGGGCGCGGGCGAATTCCAAGGCGTTGCGGATGAGCTCCGACGCGACGCCCTGACCGCGTAGCCTTGGCGGCGTCTGCGTCGAGGTGAAGACCATCACGCCATTGTCGATGCGGTAATAGGCGACCGCTGTCGCGCCGTCGGCGTCGAGTTCGAAACGACTGAGCGCCAGATTGTCGCGGACGCTTCCCCAGTTCTGTCTGGCTGCAGACGCTCCGTTAGCCTTGCCCCTAGCCTCGCCCATGCCGGCCTCCTATGGCGTTCACCTCCCGAAATGGGCGCGCGCCGCCAAAAAGGAAAGACGCCCGGCGCTTGCCTTTTTGGCCGCGCCGGGGTTCAAAGGCCTCGCCCGCCAGGGCGATCGGGTTAAGGGTTTCCTCATCCTGAGGAGGCCTCGAAGAGGCCGTCTCGAAGGACGAGGAAATCCGTTTCGCGTATTTTTCCTCACCCTCGTCCTTCGAGACGCCGGTTTCGATCTCGGGCTTGCCCGAGATCGACATTAAATGCGCAAGTCGGGTAAACCTGACTTGCGGGCGGCTCCTCAGGATGAGGGTGAGGAAAACAATCGTTCACCCGATTACCCTGCCCCGCCCGCGCCATTCTCGCGGGCGGCGGACGGGCTATGCTCGCCGCTCCCGATTCGCCCAACCGGACCCCACATGCGCCTTTCCCGCTATTTCCTGCCGATCTTGCGCGAGACCCCGAAAGAGGCCGAAATCGTCTCGCACCGGCTGATGCTGCGGGCGGGCATGATCCGGCAGGAGTCGGCCGGCATTTACGCCTGGCTGCCGCTCGGGCTGCGGGTGTTGAACAAGATCAACGCCATCATCCGCGAGGAGCAGACTCGCGCCGGCGCCATCGAATGCCTCATGCCGACCATTCAGCCCGCCGATCTGTGGCGCGAATCAGGCCGCTATGACGCCTATGGCAAGGAAATGCTGCGCATCGCCGACCGCCATGACCGGGAAATGCTCTACGGCCCGACCAATGAGGAGATGATCACAGAGATTTTTCGCGCCTATGTGCGGTCGTACAAGGATCTGCCGCTCAATCTCTTTCATATCCAGTGGAAGTTTCGCGACGAGGTCCGCCCGCGTTTCGGCGTGATGCGCTCGCGCGAGTTCCTGATGAAGGACGCCTATTCGTTCGATCTGACCGCCGAGGCCGGCCGCCACTCCTACAACAGGATGTTCGTCGCCTATCTGCGCACCTTCGCACGCATGGGTCTGACCGCCATTCCGATGGCGGCCGAGTCAGGTCCGATCGGCGGCAACAGCCATGAGTTCATCATTCTCGCCTCGACCGGCGAGAGCGAGGTCTTTTGCCATAAGGATTTCCTCTCCTTCGCGCCGCCGCCCGCCTCGATCGATTTCGACGATGCGGCGGCGCTGCAGGGGATCGTCGACCAATGGACCAGCCGCTATGCGGCGACGAGCGAGATGCATGACGCGGCGGCCTTCGCGGCAGTGCCCGAGGAGGCGCGGCTCGCGGCGCGCGGCATCGAAGTCGGCCATATTTTCTACTTCGGGACCAAATATTCCGAACCAATGAAGGCCGTGGTCAATGGGCCGGACGGCAAGGAGGTCGTGGTGCAGATGGGGTCCTACGGCATCGGCCCGTCGCGTCTCGTCGCGGCGATCATCGAGGCGAGCCATGACGACAATGGCGTCATCTGGCCCGAAGCCGTCGCGCCCTTCCATGTCGGCGTCGCCGATCTCAAGGTCGGCGACGCGGCGACGGGCAAGGTCTGCGCCGATCTCGTCGCGCAGCTCGAGAACGCCGGACTGGACGTTCTGCATGAGGATCGCGACGAACGTCCCGGCGCGAAATTCGCCACGCTCGATCTCATCGGCCTGCCCTGGCAGGTTCTCGTCGGTCCCAAGGGCCTCGCCGAAGGCAGGGTCGAAGTGAAGCAGCGCCGCACCGGCGAACGCGAACTGCTCGCGCCCCAGGACGCCGTCACCCGCATCGTCGCGGCCGTCAGACCGGGGCAGGCATGACCGAAGCGGCGCGGCCGGCGAGAGGCGCCGGCGCTTTCTCGGCCTTCGAGTGGACGGTGGCGCTGCGCTATCTGCGCGCCCGTCGCGCCGACGGCTTCGTCTCGGTGATCGCTGGATTTTCCTTTCTCGGCATCATGCTCGGGGTCGCGACCCTCATCGTCGTCACCTCGGTGATGAACGGCTTTCATCGCGAACTGATGGACAAAATCCTTGGGGTCAACGGCCACGCCTTTCTTCAGGCGGCGGACACGCCATTAACCGATTGGGAGCAGGTGTCGGCAAAGACGGCGAAGCTGCCGGGAGTCCAGCTTGCGATTCCCATGGTCGAGGGCGCGGCCGGCATATCGACGCAGTTCGGTCAGTCGGGCGTGCTCGTGCGCGGCGTCCGCGAGAAGGACCTCAAGCGGCTGCCGGGCGTGGCGGGCAATGTGAAGAGCGGCGCGCTCGCCGGATTCGACAAGGCCGGCGGCGTCGCCATCGGCCAGCGCCTGGCCGAGACGCTCGGAGTCAGCGTCGGCGATTCGGTGAGCCTGCTCGTCGCCAAGGGCGTGCAGACGCCGTTTGGCGTCGCGCCGCGGATCAAGGCCTACACTGTCGTCGCGATCTTTTCGATCGGCATGTCCGAATTCGACAATGTCTTCGTCTATATGCCGCTGACCGAAGCTCAGCTCTTCTTCAACAAGGACCATGAAGCGACGGTCATCGAGGCCTTCGTCGCTGATCCGGAGAAGATGGACGATTTTCGCATCAATGTCGAAAAGGCGATCGGGCGCCCGCTGATCGTCACCGACTGGCGCCAGCGCAACAAGACATTCTTCGACACGCTGCAGGTCGAAAAGAATATCCTCTTCATCATTCTGGCGCTGATCGTCGTGGTCGCCGCCTTCAACATCATCTCCGGCCTGACGATGCTGGTGAAGGACAAGACCCAGGACATCGCCATATTGCGCACCATGGGCGCGACGCGCGGCGCGGTGTTGCGGGTGTTTCTGATCATCGGCGCGTCGATCGGCGTCGTCGGCACGCTGGCCGGATTCGCGCTGGGTCTGGCGCTGGCGAAAAACCTCGACACGATTCGGGTCTTTATCAACAAGCTCTTCGACGCCAATCTCTTTCCCGCGGAATTCTATTTTCTCTCGCGGCTGCCGGCGATCGTCGACCCGCGCGAAGTCGCGGCGATCGTCGTCATGACTCTCGTTCTCGCCGTTCTCGCCTCGATCTATCCAGCCTGGAAGGCAGCGTCGCTCGACCCGATCGAAGCGCTGCGGCACGAGTAATCGCGATGAACGAGGCCATTCTCGAATTGCGCAAGGTCGCGCGCCACTATCGCGAAGGCGAGGCGCGACTGGACATCCTCGTCGACATCAATCTGTCGATCTATCCCGGCGAAACGGTCGCGCTGCTGGCGCCGTCGGGCGCCGGAAAGTCGACGCTGCTCCATATCGCCGGGCTCCTGGAACGGCAGGACGGCGGCGAAGTCCTGATCAGCAACGCGCCGACGTCGCGCATGTCGGACGCCGAGCGCACGCGGCTGCGCCGCGCCACGATCGGCTTTATCTACCAGTTCCATCACCTGCTGCCGGAGTTCTCGGCGCTCGAGAATGTGGCGCTTCCGCAGATGATCAATGGCCTGAACAGGGGTGACGCGAGCCTCAGGGCGCAACAGCTGCTCGATTATCTGCGGCTCGGACCGCGCGCCTCGCATCGGCCCTCGGAGCTTTCCGGCGGCGAGCAGCAGCGCGTCGCCATCGCGCGCGCGGTCGCCAATGCGCCGCATCTGCTCCTCGCCGACGAGCCCACCGGCAATCTCGATCCGCGAACGGCGGAGCATGTTTTCGGCACGCTGCTGACGCTTGCGCGCAGCACCGGACTCGCGGCGCTCATCGCGACTCACAATCTCGAACTCGCGAAACAAATGGACCGCCGCGTGACGTTACGCGACGGTCGCATTGAGCTTTTGAGCTGAAGCAGGCTTAAGCTTTCGGCTTCTTTTTGTCCATAAACTGGTTCTTGTACCAAAGGCCGAAACCGACCGCCGCCAACGCCGCAAAGAACACGGCGATGGTGATTTCCCTGGACTGCGTCAAACCGACGGAGAAGGGAAAGCGCGCGACATATTCCTTGGTCCCGTCATCGCTTTTCGCCTTCACGAGCCCGATGAACTTGCCTTCCTTCGGAAAGACGTGCTCGAAGGTGAGCGTGCCGGTCTTATACTTCTTGGGCGGCGAGTAATACTCGGTGTTGGCCTCGAGATTTTCGTTGTCATTGCTCTGACCCACGTCGCGAATGACGCGCATCTCGAGATTCATGTCGCGCAATTCGTCCTGCTGCGCGTCCAGCGTAATGATGGTGGAGCCTGCGTCGGGAATGTCGTCGCAGAACTGCTCGCGCGACTTTTGCGGCTGATATCCGGTAAAGGTCATCGTATCGGGGCCGAGCTTCATCAAGCACTGGCCTTGGTCGATGCCGACGTCGCCATGCGCATGCGCTTGCGTGACCCAACCGGCCGCCGCCACGAGCACGGCGGCAAAAAATCGCATGATCATCTGGTCTTCTCCCTTCTGGACGGGCCGCTCTCGTTCGGCGGTCTTATCGGCGCGCGGGTCCGGCCCCGGCGCGACCATGTCTCGCACGCTTGGTGCGCAAAAGCGAGCCGACGAGCGAGGGCTCGGAACCGTCAGCTTCGCTCTGCTCAGTATAGGACAGGAGCGCCTCGCTTGTCCCGCGACCAAGGGACACGGCAGGCAAAAAAATATGCCCAGGCGCGTTTTAAAAAAGTCATGCGCGGTCTGCATATTGTATATTCCCATCGGCTGACGATAAAATTTTGTGGCCAGCACGTTTGGGAGAAAAAACTTAAATTTCATATGGTTATTTGATTTTTGGCGTTCAATCCCGGCGTCGCCGCCAGGGTTGGCGAAGCTAAATTTTAATTTAGCTTGATCCAACCTCCACCAAAAGCGGCGGGAAACATGTTGAACTTTCCTTACCTGCATCCGCAGGCTGAACTTTCTGTCAACGGCCGACTACATGGCTGAAAGGCCGTTAAGCTCTAGTACTGCGCAAGATTTAACCCGGTTTTGGCGCGCCGGCGATCATCGCGGAAAAGAATACGCATTTCTCCTTTTTAAGGAGACGCTGCGGAGCTTTCGGGACTATATGCGGCAATTAGCCTCGCTTGAGCGCCACTGAAGATTGCTCGCCGAACGCTTACGCCGCGCCGACGAGTCGCGGCGCGTCGCGCCAATGGGCGAACAGCGGCCGAAGCTCCTCGATTGGCCGGGGCTGCGTGTAGAGATAGCCCTGAATGAGAAAAATATTCTTGCTCGCCATGAAGGCCAGTTGAGCGTCGGTCTCGACGCCTTCGGCGACGAGGTCGATGGACAGATCTTGTGCGAGCGCCGAGATCGCCGAGATGATTGCCTGCGTTTTAGGCGACTCGATCGCCTGCCGAGCAAAAGCGCGGTCGATCTTGACCTTCTTTACCGGGAAACGATTGAGATAACCGAGGCTGCTGTAGCCGGTGCCGAAGTCGTCGAGCGAAAGACGCACGCCCAGCACTTCAATCTCCCGCAATTTGCTTTCGACGTCATCGGAATCCATCAGCGTCGTTTCAGTGATTTCGAGTTCCAGCCGATCGGGCTCCAATCCCGAGCGGCAAAGCGTCTGCGCGACGATTTCGGCCAGTTCCTTCTGCTGGAATTGTCTCGGCGAGATATTGACCGCGACGCGAACGTTCGAGGGCCAGGACTTAGCGTCATTACATGACTGCAGCAGCGTCCAGGCGCCGAGTTCGATAATCATGCCGGTTTCTTCCGCGACAGGAATAAATTCGTCCGGACGGATCATTCCTCTCGTCGGGTGGCGCCAGCGCAGCAGCGCCTCCAGGGATACGATGGTCGCCGTGCGTGAGTCGACGACCGGTTGGTAATAGACCGCCAGTTCGTTCGCCAGAAACGCTTGACGCAACTCTGTGTCGATCACGCGCTTTCGGATCAGGGCCTCCTGCATCTCCTGCGTATACCAGATCGCCTTGCCGCGCCCCCGGGCTTTCGATCGGTAGAGAGCGAGATCGCTGCATTTGAGCAGGCCGCCCGACGTTTCCGAGTCCTTCGGCGCCATAGCCATGCCGATGCTGGCGCCGATGTTGATGACATGGTTTTCGACAACAAAGGCGCGATGCATCTCGCTCAGTATTTTGGCGGCGAGTTCGTCGACGTCGGAAAGCTTGTCGCCGGCGCGCAGCAGCACGCAGAACTCGTCGCCGCCGAGCCTCGCGACCAAATGCGGTTGCGGGACGCATGCGGCAAGTCGCGCGCCGACCGCCGACAGCAGCTCGTCGCCAATCGAATGACCTAGCGTGTCATTGACCTCCTTGAACCGATCGAGATCGATGTTGAGCAATGCGCACTGAAATCCGCGCCGCCCGAGCTGGAGCATTTCGCCTTCGAGCGTCTTCTGGAACTGATAGCGATTCGGCAGGTTCGTCACATCGTCGAAATGGGCCATTCGCTGGATTTCGCGAAGCGCGCGCGTTTGAAGCGTCACGTCCTCAATGACGGTAATGAAGGATCCCGCTTCGGCGCGCTCGCAGTGAAATTCGAAAAAGCGCTCGCCAAGCTTATGCGTGAAGATGTTCGCATACGGCATGGCGATATGCCGCTTCCATCGCCCGATGAAGATTTCGCTTTCCTGAGCCGACAGGCCGGCGTTCTTGCCGATCGCCTGCGCAAGCGCTTCGAGCTTGATCGGCGACGAAGCCGCGGCGACGCCGAAGAAGTCGAAGATGCGCCGATTCACGACCGTGACGGAGAGATCGGCGTCTCCCATGCACAGGCCGTGCGTCATCGAGTTGAGCGCCATACTGAATTTTTGGCGCTGGCGAGAGGCGTCGAGACCGTTGCGGAGCGCCGATTCCAGGTTCCCGTGCAGAAATTTCGTCGTCGAATGAATGGATATGATCAGCAGCATGACAATGGGCGCCAGTCCGAGATAGCGGCGCTCTTCATGCATCAGCGCGGCGATCGCGAGAGGAACGGCGAGTCCGAGCGATTGCGCCAGAACGATCCGGGGGCGACCGGCGTTGCGGCCAGCAAGTCCGCTCAGTCCGCTCATCATGATGACGACGCTGTAGATGCCGAGAAAGTCGTTGTAGTGATTGTAGAACACGACGGCGACAGAGGCGCCGACCGCCGTCATGAAGCCCACCGCGCCAATCGCGTAGCGACACTCCCATTTCCTGAACTCCCTTCGGCGAAGCGAGAGCGGCGTGCGCGCATGAGCAAAGAAAACATATATCCGAAAGGCGCCAAGGGCGACGATCAGCGCCACGAAGTAGAGATAGATTGGATCGCCGAGCAGGAGCCACGCGAGGCTCGGCGCGATCAGGCCGCCGAGCAGCCCCGCGAAAAACGAACCGGCTGTTCCGAAGAGCGTTTCGACGAGATCGCTATGGATCTCGACGTCGGAGCTTTCGCTGGCGTCGGTCTTCCAGCGCGGGCGCATGCGCTAGTCCTCCTCGGAAGACGGAGGATTTTTCGCGGCGCCCCGCTTGTCAACCGGCGGTCCATCGCCAACGAGGCGCGACCGCGCCGAGACGAGGTCGATGATGTGGAGATCGAAAAGCTCGCGGTCCGAATAAACGCCACCCGCGGAAATGATCCGCTGCGTGCGCGCGCCCAGACGCGCTCCCTCCTCGGCGAGGACGAAATCGGTGGCGCGCGCGCCTTCCAAGCCGCCGCGCATGCGCCGCCCGCTCACGACGGAAGGCTTCAGCACAAGAGGGTCGAAGGCCGCCGGCAGCGCGTAGATGATCTCGATGCAAGCTTGGGCGTAGGTTAACAGCGACTCCCGGACATTTCTGCTGATGCACGACACGAATGTCGCAAGATCGCCGCCCAGGCCGAACGCTCTCGGCTTCTTCGACGCCATGACGACATCACAGATCGGCCGGCTCGCACCCTCCGCTTTCATCAGGTTTTTGAGCGCGGCGCGAAACTCGATCGCGTCGAGCAGCATCCGCAATCTGTAGCAATGCGGCGAATCTGCGTGATAATTCACCCACACCGATTGTTTCGGAGAGTCATGTTCAATCTCAAGGCGCGCGAAGCGCCAGTCGGGAAAATTTTGAGGCGGATGGCTGAGGGGCGAGACGCTGGTCATCGCGAAGGACTTAGGGCCAAGACCTCCCTCCCCGCTTTCACAGTAACGCATACCAGCCGCGGCGCTCAGCACGGCAAGGCCGCGGGAACCGCCCGACTCTCTATGTGAACTTAAACTGGCGATTAACAATGACCTCAACTTTCAGTTGTAAAATTTTCGTCTCAAAGATTCGGACGAGAATCTCTTAAAACGGAAAAACTGATCAATTTCAATGCGCTGTTTGGCGAAGCCCGCGTCTGCCTCAAACCACCTCGAACCACGTCGCCAGCCCGCCCGCTTCATGTTCCAGAATATCATCATGGATCGCCCATTTTCCCCGCGATTCCGCGACGAAGGCGGCGTGTTTGGTCTTTCCGGGCGGAACAATCACGCCATTGCGCCAATAGGGCTCCCAACCATCGTCGAGATCATGCAGCAGGCGCATGCACTGGCCATGGACATGCATCGCGAGCGCGACGCCTGATCTGTTGACGAAGCCCAGAGTCACCGCGCCTCCACGGGCCACCTTGAAGAGCGCGGGACCTTCATAGGCTTTCGTCGATGCGCCGTTGATCGTCCAGGCGGGGCCGGCCCCGCTCTTGCGCGGCTCGATCACGAGATCGACCTTTCTGGCGCCTGCAAGCCTGATCTCGGCAGGAAGCGCGGGATTTTGCGGGAGCGAGGCGATCGGCGCACGCTTCGAGACCTTTTGGCCTTTGGCTTGCGCGACGAGAAGATCGCGATCCTCGCCGTTCGGCCCGCGCAGCCTGAGACTGGCCTCGGCGCCTTCCGTCTCCGGCATGTCGAACATCAGCTCGAAGCGCGCGCCCGGCGCGACCGGCACGCTGCGCCTGATCGGCTCGAAAGCCTCGCAAGGCTGGCCATCGATGGCGATGACGAAAGGTTGGGCGTCCGCCACGGATAGAACCATGATCCGCGCATTGCTCAAATTGGCGACCCGCAGCCGCACCCTGGCGCCTGGCGCGAGACTTTGCGCCGCCGGCGCGGACTTGCCATTGACGCAGAGAAGAGAGCCGATCCTTCCGGCGCCGCGCGCGGCCGCTGGATCGTCGAAGCCGCCGATCACCTGGCCGGCGTCGTCGAGCAGCCAGTCGTCGATAACAAGCAGCAGGTCTGCGTCGGCCTGGAGCGGCGTCTGCTCATCGACAAGGAGCAGTCCCTTGAGGCCACGGCCCATGAGCTCAGGCGTCGCGCCGTAGACGCTCGGCCGGTAGCAGAACAGGCCGGGATCGGCGAGCTTGCGGCGATAATCGAAGGAGGCGCCCGGAACGACCGGCGCCTGCGTCAGCGGCGCGACGCCCTCCATCGCATTGTCGCCGCGCAGGCCATGCCAGTGAATGGTCGCCGGCCGGTCGAGACCGTTGATAAAACGCACGGCGAGTTCGTCGCCCTGCCTGTAGCGAAGAACCGGTCCCGGCGTCGTTCCCTCGAAACCCAGAATCCCGGTTTCGCCGGCGCCGGACAGCGGCGTCTTCCCCGGCCGCGCCTCGAGCGTGCGCAGACCCGCAGGCCCCTGCCCTTGAGCCGGCAAAGTGGTCAGGCTGGCGGCGACGCCGCACAGCATGGCGCGGCGGGTGAGAGGCTTCGACATGGCGCGCTAGCTATGGCGCAGGCGAGCCGCCGGGGCAACGTCCGGACGCCCAACGCTTCACGCGCGGCGACGAGAGCGCTAGATCACGCTGCATTTGGGCGGAGTCGTCCAAATGCAGATGACGTGACCGATTCCAAAAGCTTAGAGCGCGCTTTGCGCGAAAGACCGGGTTCCACTTTTTCGCTGCGCGCTCTAGAACCGCCAAATGCTTAAGGAGACCGAAGGCATGACCGCGCCAAGCAGCAAGTTGATCGCCGCCATATTCGGCCTCTGCGGCGTCGCCTGTTTTCTGCCGCCCGCCGCTTCGGGACAGGCGTCGCGCGCCTATTCCGATTATCGCCAGTCGCTGATCGCCGGCGGCTGGAAGCCGAACGTCGGCTATGGTTTGAAAACCGCCCGGGGCAAGGCCCTCTATAAGTTTCCGGAGGTCGTCTGCGGCCCGACGCTGTGCAACGCCAAATGGCGCGACCCGCAGGGTCGCGTAAAGCTCATCACGCTGATCCGTGGGCTCAATGGCGCCGACCACCAAGTGGCGCCACAATAGCCGGCGGCGCTGGCGTCGCGCCGCGTCCATGCTATAGAGCGACGCCCGCGAGTCGCGCGCGCGCCGGGAGCGCCAAGACGCTGCGTCCAGGCGCGCGAGGATGCGCCCTTTTTGGGGTTCAGGATCGTTTGAGAGGAAGTCGAGCGCTCGGCTTCGCCTCGAGCGATGCCGGCTTGTGGGCAGGGATTAAGGCGGCCTTCCCGCCGATCGCGGGCGTGGCGGAACTGGTAGACGCGCCGGATTTAGGTTCCGGTGACGAAAGTCGTGGGGGTTCGACTCCCTCCGCCCGCACCAGAGCCGCCTCCCGTGGCAGTGGCACACGCGTCGTCGCATGCCGGCGACGCAGCAGTTATTAGAAGGCTATCGAGATGCAGGTAACCCAGACCTCCTCGCAGGGTTTGAAGCAGGAATACACGGTGGTTCTGCCGGCGGGCGAACTCGCCGCCAAGCTCGCCGCGCAGCTCGCCGAGCTTCAGGCGAAGAGTCAGATCAAGGGGTTCCGGCCCGGAAAGGCGCCGATCGGCCATCTCAAGAAGCTCTATGGAAAGAGCATCATGGGCGACGTCCTGCAGGAGGCGGTCAATGACGCCAACCGCAAGATCGTCGAGGAGAATGAGCTGCGCATCGCCTTCGAGCCGAAGATCGATTTCCCCGGCGGGCAGGAGGAAGTCGAGCGCGCGCTCGCGGCCGAGGGCGATTTTTCCTACGTCGTCACCTTCGAAACGCTGCCCAAGTTCGAGGTCGGCGCCTTCGACGACATTTCCGTCGAGCGCCCCGTGGCGGAAGTGGCGGATGAGGACATCGAGAAGGCGCTGCAGTCTCTCGCCGAGCGCGCCCAGGAGTTCGAGGACAGGCCGGAAGGCGCCAAGGCCGAGACGGGCGACAAGCTGACGATCGATTTCACCGGCAAGCTTGACGGCGTCTCGTTCGAAGGCGGCTCGGGCGGCGACGTCGATATCGTGCTTGGCTCCGGGACGTTCATTCCGGGATTTGAGGCGCAATTGGAAGGCGCCGCCGCG
This sequence comes from Methylocystis sp., assembly GCA_050174515.1. Lineage (GTDB taxonomy): Bacteria > Pseudomonadota > Alphaproteobacteria > Rhizobiales > Beijerinckiaceae > Methylocystis. Next base: position 9,359 of record JBFXJV010000005.1, on the reverse strand, counting down.
GGCGAGCAGCGCGTCGTCAAGACGCGCTTTCCCGACGATTATTCCGCCAAGCATCTCGCCGGAAGGGAGGCCGAATTCGACGTGACGGTCAAGTCCGTCTCGGCGCCAAAGACCCTGGGGCTCGACGAGGAACTGGCCAAGAAATACGGTTTCGAGTCGTTTGACGCGATGAAGACCGCCGTTCGCGGCAATCTCGAAGCCGACTTCGACAAGGCCTCGCGCGACAAGATGAAACGCGCCCTCCTCGACGCGCTGGACAGCCGCTATTCCTTCGACTTGCCCGAAAGCCTGGTCGAGCAGGAATTCGCCAATATCTGGGGCCAGCACGAACAGGAAAGCGCGCGAGCGGGCCAGTCCGTCGCCGAAGAAGGCAAGTCCGAGGAAGAGACCAGGGCCGATTTCCGCAAGATCGCCGAACGGCGCGTGCGGCTGGGTCTGGTTCTGGCCGAAATCGGCAAAAGCGCCGGCGTGAAGGTTGAAGAAAAGGATCTGACCGACGCGCTCGTCGAGCGGGTGCGCATGTTCCCCGGCCAGGAGAAGGCCGTATGGGACTATTACCGCAACAATGAACAGGCGCTCGCTCAGCTCCGCGCCCCGATCTACGAGGAGCGGGTCGTCGATCATCTCGCCAAGCTGATCAAGATCGCCGACAAGACCGTCTCCCGCGAAGAGCTGTTCAAGGAAGACGAGGAATAGCTTTGGCCGCCGCCTGTCGCAGGCGGCGGGTCGGGGGACAATCCGGCATCCCAGGCGCATGCGCGCGGCGCGGCCCGGAACCGCGGCGCCAGGACGCAATGTAATCTTTGCGTCCGGCGCGGGCGCGGATATATGACGGGTCCAAGACTTCCCCGCGGAGGCCGCGTTAGCCTGCGCCGGACCACAGAGGCGATTCCCGATGCGCGATCCAATCGAAAACTACAGTCAATATCTCATTCCGCAGGTGATCGAAAACACGTCTCGCGGCGAGCGCGGCTTCGACATCTATTCCCGCCTGTTGCGCGAGCGCATCATCTTCATCACCGGACCGATCGAAGATCACATGGCGTCGGTCATCATCGCGCAGCTGTTGTTTCTGGAGTCGGAGAACCCGAAGAAGGAAATCGCGCTCTACATCAATTCGCCGGGCGGCGTAGTGACATCTGGCCTCGCCATCTACGACACGATGCAGTTCATCAAGCCGAGCGTGTCGACGCTTTGCGTCGGCCAAGCGGCGTCGATGGGCTCGCTGCTGCTTGCCGCGGGCGCCGATGGTCTGCGCTTTGCGCTCCCCAACGCGCGCGTCATGCTGCACCAGCCGTCCGGCGGCTTCCAGGGACAGGCGTCGGACATTCAACGCCACGCCGAAGACATTCTGAAGGTGAAGAAGCGGCTCAACGACATCTATGTCCGGCATACGGGCAAGGATTACGACACGATCGAGCGTACGCTCGACCGCGATCATTTCATGTCGGCGGAGGAGGCGAAGGCGTTTGGAATCGTCGACGCCGTCCAGGAGAAGCGGCCTGACGAAGAAAGCGACGCCAAGCGCTAAAATGCAGGAGGCGGGCGCCGCGCGCATTCGTGAGCCGCGGCGCCAAATGCTTGAGGGGATTGGGGCAGCGGGGCGCGAATGTTTCGTAAAATTCTTATCGCCAATCGCGGCGAAATCGCTTGTCGCATCATTAAGACCGCGAAACGCATGGGGCTTTCGACGGTCGCCGTCTATTCCGACGCCGACGCCGACGCTCTGCATGTCGAAATGGCTGACGAGGCGATCCATCTCGGTCCGCCCCCCGCCGCCCAGTCCTATCTGCTGATCGATAAAATCGTCGCCGCCTGCAAGGAAACTGGCGCCGAAGCGGTGCATCCGGGCTATGGCTTCCTCTCCGAACGCGCCGCTTTCGCCAATGCGCTTGCAGAAGCCAATATCGTCTTCATCGGTCCCAACCCGCGGGCGATCGAGGCGATGGGCGACAAGATCGAGTCGAAGAAATTCGCCTCGGCCGCCAATGTCAATGTCGTGCCGGGATATCTCGGCGTCATCGAGAACGCCGAAGAGGCGGTCGGAATCGCGAGGGATATCGGCTATCCGGTGATGCTCAAGGCGTCGGCCGGCGGCGGCGGCAAGGGCATGCGCATCGCCTTTTCCGACGTCGAAGTGATCGAAGGTTTTACGCGCGCGCGATCCGAAGCGGCGTCCTCCTTCGGCGACGATCGCGTCTTCGTCGAGAAATTCATCGTCAATCCGCGCCACATCGAAATTCAGGTGCTCGGCGACAAGCACGGCAATGTCGTTTATTTGAACGAGCGCGAATGTTCCATTCAGCGGCGCAATCAGAAGGTGATCGAAGAAGCGCCGTCGCCGCTGCTCGATGAGAAGACGCGTCGCGAAATGGGCGCGCAGGCCGTCGCCCTCGCCAAGGCGGTGGACTATGACTCCGCCGGCACGGTCGAATTCGTCGCCGGCCAGGACAAGAGCTTCTACTTCCTTGAAATGAACACCCGCCTGCAGGTCGAGCATCCGGTGACCGAGCTCGTCACCGGCATCGATCTCGTGGAGCAGATGATCCGCGTGGCGGCGGGCGAGCCGCTGCAACTCAAGCAGGAAAACATCAAGATCAACGGCTGGGCGGTCGAGAGCCGCATCTACGCCGAGGATCCGACGCGCAACTTCCTTCCTTCCATCGGACGGCTGGTCAAATACCGCCCGCCGGAAGAGAAGCGCGAAGGCGGCGTCACGGTGCGCAATGACACCGGCGTCACCGAGGGACGCGAAATTTCGATTCACTACGATCCGATGATCGCGAAGCTCGTGACGCATGCGCCGGATCGCCTGCGGGCGATCGTGGCGCAGGCCGACGCCCTTGACCGCTTCGTGATCGACGGCATCCGCCACAACATTCCTTTCCTGTCGTCGCTGATGCAGAGTCCCCGCTGGCGCTCGGGCAATCTTTCAACGGGCTTCATCAGCGAAGAATATCCGGAAGGATTTTCGCTGCAGGCGCCTCAGGGAGATTTGGCGCATACGCTCGCCGCGATCGCGACGCTGATGGATCACATCGGCAATGAGCGCAAACGCAAAATTTCCGGCCAGTTGCGCGGCGGCAGGCCGGTCGAATTCGAGCGCGAGCGCGTATGCATGCTGGGCGACCAGAAATTCGACGTATGCGTCGAAGCGCAGGGCGAAGCGCTGATTGTGCGCTTTCCTGAAGGCGATCAGCGCGCGCATCGCGTCTCGACCCAGTGGCGGCCGGGCGAACTTGTGCTCGAAGGCGATGTCGACGGCCGTGTGGTTTATGTGCAGGCGCGCCCCATTCTCAACGGCTATGAGCTGTCGCACCAGGGCGTCGACGTGACGGCGCGCGTCTATACCAAGCGCGAAGCCGAACTCGTGTCCTTCATGCCGAAAAAGAAGGACTCCGGCGCCTCCAAGCATCTGCTGTGTCCGATGCCCGGCCTCGTAAAGACGATCGACGTGGCGGAGGGTCAGGAGGTCAAGGCCGGCGAGCCCTTGTGCATGGTCGAAGCCATGAAGATGGAGAATGTGCTGCGCGCCGAGCGCGACGTGACCGTGAAGAAGATTCTGGCCAAGCCGGGCGACAGTCTCGCGGTCGACGCCGTGATCATGGAATTCGCCTGAAGGCGCTGCGGCGCGAGCCGCGGCCTACAGGTTGAGGAACATGCTCACCGAAAGAATGTGATTGATTCGATGATTGAATGTCTGCTCGCGCCGTGAGGCCACGCGCGATTGGATCAGCTGGTTCATGTAGCCGACCTCCACGCGCGCCTTCTCGCTGAAACTATAGCCGACCCCCGCGAAGCCGCGATTTTGATCAAAGCCGAAACGCGTTGAAGGCGTCGTCGAATTCAGCCGCACGAACACTTCGTCCCAGAGCACAATGCTCAAGGGAGCATTCTCCCAGAGCGGGCGGGAATAGCGCATGAACTGGCGCAGACGCCATTCGACCGGCGCGACATTCTGAATAAAACGCTGCTCAAGCCGGGTGCGGCTCGTCAGGTCGCCGAAGGTTGCGTGTTCGGTCACAAGTATCTGTTGCCAGATCCGGTTTTCATGTTGCGTTTTGGCGTCCTGCGGAAAAGTCGCGATGTGAGCGTAGCCGAGCCACAGGCTGGCCTTGTCGGACAGCGCATAGCCGACGCCGGCGCGCCCAAGCGCCTGATCTGCAGTCGTGCCGTCCTCGCGGAAGCGCCCCTGACTCTCGAGCCATAGACGCCATTTCTCAAGACCAGGATCGACGGAGCCGAGCCTGGCGATGGCGGTGACGTTCTCCCAGATTCTGAAGTCTTCGTCGACCGCCGCCGCCGGGGCGGCCGTCGCAAGAGTTCCCAGCAGGCCGATGCCGGACACGGCAAGCCGGTTCTTGCGTCGAGCGCGCTGCGAAAAAGTGGGAACCGGTTTTTCGCGCAAAGCGCGCTCTACATTATTAGAATCGATCACGTTTTCTGCGTTCAGGCGAGTCCGCCTGAACGCAGCGTGATCTACAGCGCGCTGCGAAAAAGTGGGAACCGGTTTTTCGCGCAAAGCGCGTTCTAAATTATTAGAATCGATCACGTTATCTACGCTCAGGCGGGTCCGCCTGAACGCAGCGTGATCTAGAGCCGTCGCCAACGACACTGCCGTCTCCCTGGACATCGAATTCCTGCGTATTGAGGCGACTGTTTTCACGCCAGTCAAATGCCACAGACCGTCTTCTTTGACGCAATCGTCAGGCCGCGATCGACGATGGCGTGGCGCCCACCCGTTCTCGGAACAGTCCGTGCAGGGCGTCCCAATCGAGCGCCAGCTCGCCGCCGTCGGCCCGAAGCTGCGCTTCCCAGCTCGCGAGCAGATCGAGGCAGGCGTGGTCGATGTATTTCAGCTCGTTGAGATGCACATGCACGCGCGCGCCGGGCGGCAAGGCTTCGAATGCGCCCGCGAGCTGCGGCAGCCGGATGAAGGTTGCTGCGCCTTCCAGGTGGATCATGGTCACGCCGTCGATCGTCTCGCTGCGAATGTTGAGATGCGAGAAGGTGTAGAGCAGGCGCGCGACCGCGAGACCGACGCCAACCGCGATGCCGGTCAACACGTCTGTCGCCACCACCGTCGCCAACGTCGCCGCGTAGATGCCGGTTTCGATGCGGTCCTGGCCCCACAGGAATCGCGCAAAGCTCAAATCGATGAGATTGAGCCCTGCGTAAACGAGAATTGCGGCGAGGCTCGCGACCGGGATGATGCGCAGCACGTCCGGCGCGAGCGTGATGAAGAGCAGAATCCACACGCCATGCAGTATCGTCGAGAGTCTCGTCCGCCCGCCTGCCGTGACATTGGCCGAGCTGCGCACGATCACGCCCGACACCGGCAGCACGCCCAGAATTCCGCAAAGGAAATTGCCGACGCCTTGCGCGACAAGCTCCTTGTTGTAACGCGTTCGCGGCGTGCGGCGCTGCATTGCGTCGACGGCTGTCGCCGTCAGCAGCGATTCCGCGCCCGATACGAAAGCGAGCGACAGGGCGGCGGCCCACAAGGCGCCCTCTCCGATCCGTCCGAGCGTATGCGTCGTCGGCAGACTCACCGCAGCCAAAAGGTCGTCCGGCGCCGGGACATATTTGATGTCGAGGGCGAAGAACGCCGCGACTGCGGTCGCCAGTCCCACGCCGACAAGCGGCGCAGGAAAAAATGACAGCCACCTCGGCGCAAAACGTCGCCACATGAGAATGGCGGCGATGGTGAGCAGTCCGATGAGCGCCGCGGGCCGGTGCGCTTCCATCGTGACTCCCTTCCAGATGGCGACCGGCAGCGACCAAAGATTGATGACGCCCCCGAATTCCTGGCCGGCGCCGGGCGGCGTGTCGTCGACCATGACGTGGAATTGAGAGGCGAAGATCAGCAGGCCGATGCCGGCAAGCATGCCCTGGACCAGAGCGGGCGAGACGGCGCGGAAGACCGGCCCAAAGCGCAAGGCGCCGGCTGCGATCTGAATGACTCCGGACAGCATCACGATGAGTCCGAAGACCTCGAAGCCGAGATCCTTGATGAATACGGCCGCCATGACGGCCGCGCCGTTCGCCGCGCCGCTCACCTGCAAGGGACAGCCCGAAAGCAGACCGACGACGATGCCGCCGATCACGCCGCTGATGAGGCCGACGGCGGCCGCGTTCTCGAACGAATAGCCGGCGACGAGCGCGAGACCCATCGACAGCGGCAGGGCGACGAGCAGAACGACCACGGACGCGAAGACGTCGTCCTTAATCGTCGCAAGGCGCGACGGCGCCCGATCAAACTCTATCGACATTCCGCATCCTCTATGGTTTCGGTTGATTCAGCTAAGGTGCGCGACGTCAAACGTCGACGCTGACGCGCTCTCTTTTCTCCCCCGTGATCAAATCCGTGGGCGCCGGCGCCAATCCGAATTGGCGCTTCGCCGGGTCGTAAACGAAGACCTGGCCGGTCTCGATCTTGTAGACCCAGCCATGCAGCCTCAGCTTGTCCTGCGCGATTGCGGAGGCGACGACCGGATGCGTGCGGAGATTTTCGAGCTGGGCGAGCACATTCTCCTGAATGGCGACGTTGAGCCTGTCGGCGCCGTCGCGATCGGCGTATTTGTCCTGCATGATGCGTCTCGTCGTTTCGGCGTGCGACAACCATTCATTCAAGGCGGGAAACATGTTTGTCGGCGGCGGATCGAGCAGGCCTCTCATCGCGCCACAGTGCGAATGGCCGCAAACGATGATGTCCTTGACGCCGAGGCCCGCGATCGCGAATTCGATCGTCGCCGCTTCGCCGCCGCGCACGGCGCCGTAGGCCGGCACGAGATTGCCGGCGTTGCGCAGAATGAACAGATCGCCCGGCGCGGACTGGGTCAGCAGACACGGATCAATGCGCGAATCGGCGCAAGTGATGAACAGCGTCTCCGGCGCCTGTCCTTTGGCGAGGCGTTCGAATAATTCTCGCTGGCTGCCGAACACCTGCGACTGGAACTGGTGTAGACCTTCGATCAACCGCTGCATTTTGAGCCTCTGATGCCTGCGCGACGTCTCGCGACGGTTCGCAGAGCGGCGTCCGCGACGCGCGAAAAAATCGCGAGCGTTTCCGAAGCGTTCGAATTCATTTCACGTCGCCTTTTTCACTCGGCCGCTCGGAGCCGACAATGTCGCCTGCCTCTGGCCGCTGGCATTCCGTATCGACTTCGCGCCCCCGCGACCCGCGTAGAAAGTCACAAAGCAGGCAGTGTCCGGAGGCGCCGTCGATGAATTCGCGCCCGAGCGCGACGCCAGGCGTCGCCAGGACGCCAGCCAGGGCGAGCGCCGTGAGTGCGGAGTTGAACGCCATCGCCAGTCCTCCTGATCGCGAAGCATTGCGGCGCGCCGCAATGCCGATGCGTTCAAGATGGCGCAGACGATTGAGATTGAAAATAAGGATGGATCAATTAATTATATCGTAAAAAGCGATGGATCGATGGAACGTCTCAACTATCAGCATCTTTTCTACTTCTGGAACGTCGCCCGCGAGGGAAGCGTCACCCGTGCGAGCGAAAAACTCGGTCTGGCGCAGCCGACGGTCAGTGGGCAGATCGCCGTGTTCGAATCCTCGATCGGCGCGCAGCTGTTCCGCAAGGAAGGCCGTAAACTGGTGATGACCGAAACCGGACGCACCGTGTTTAATTACGCCGACGAGATTTTCTCTCTTGGACGCGAACTCGGCAGCGCTCTGAAGAACCGCGCCGGCACGGTCAGCGTCAGGCTGAGCGTCGGCGTGTCGAACGCCCTTCCGAAACTCGTCGTCTATCGTCTTCTCGAACCGGCGCTCGACGCGAGCAATCCATTCCAAGTCGTCTGTCACGAGGACAAGACCGAGCGCCTCCTCGCCGAATTGCCGGTGCACGGGGTCGATCTCGTTCTCTCGGATTGGGCGGCGACGGGCGGCGCGGATGCGCGGATCTATAATCATCCGATCGGCGAATGCGGCGTCGCGGCCTTTGCAATCTCCGAATTGCAGGCGCGATACCGTAAGAACTTTCCGCAATGCCTCGACGGCGCGCCGCTTCTGGTGCCGACGACGAACACCGCGCTGCGGCGTTCGCTCGATCAATGGCTGGACGCCAAAGGGCTCATTCCCAGGATCGTCGCCGAGGTCGAGGACAGCGCCCTGCTGAAGACGTTCGGTTCTGCGGGCGCCGGGATTTTCATGGCGCCGACCGCCGTTCGGGCCCAGGTCGAAGAGCAATATGGCGTCAAACATATCGCGACGCTGGACGGCGTCAGCGAGCGATTCTACGCGATCACCGCGCAAAGAAAGATCAAGCACGCGGGCGTCGTCACCATCCTCGAACGCGCGCGCGACTGGCTGGTCTAGATTGCGTCATCTGCGTTCAGGCGGACTCGCCTGAACGCAGCGCGATCGATTCTAAAGATTCAGAGCGCGCGTCACGCTACGGCCCTGCTGCGCGTAGATGCGCAACCCGCACCGGCACGGGCGGGTGCGAAAAATAGAAGGTCGCATAGAGCGGGTCTGGAGTCAGCGTCGCGAGATTGTCGCGCGTGAGCCGCGTCAGCGCCGAGATCATCGGCTCCTTTCCGACGAGATCGCCCGCAAAGGCGTCGGCCTCGAACTCCGCGCGGCGCGACCGCCAGGCGAGCAAGGGCGACAGGATATGCCAGATCGGCTCGCGCGCCAGCAGCAGGGCGACGAGGACAATGCCCGGATCATTCGGCAGACCGAACCAGCCGGCGAAGACGTTAGAGCCGAAAGCGAGCCACAGCGCCGCGAAAGCGAGGAAAGCGACGGCGGCGGCCTGCATCAGCATCTGACGAACATGGCCGAATTGGAAATGGCCGAGCTCATGCGCAAGAATCGATTCGATTTCATCCGGCGAATGTTTCTCAAGCAGCGTGTCGAAAAACACGATTCTCTTAGCTTTGCCGAAGCCGCTGAAATAGGCGTTGCCATGCGTCGAGCGCCTTGAGGCGTCCATCACATAGAGTCCTTTCGACTCGAAGCCGCATCTGGCGAGCAGCGCCTCCATCCGCCGTTTCATCGTGCCCTCTTCGAGCGGCGTGAATTTGTTGAACAGCGGCGCAATGACGGTCGGATAGATCACGGTCATCGCGACCGCGATGGCGATGAAGGCGACATAAGCGAAGAGCCACCATGTGTCGGGGGCGGCGCGCAGCAGCCAGAACATGCCGAAAAGCAAGGGCGTCGAAACGGCGAGCTCCAAGGCGCCGGCCTTCGCCTGATCGACGAGAAAGGTTCCCGCCGTCAGGCGATTGAATCCGAACCGAGCCTCGAGCCAGAAGGCGCGCGCGGCGGCGAGAGGCATGTCGATAAAACTGGCGATCACGCCAAACACGAGAACGAACAGAACGCTGCGGACGAGGCC
>JBFXJV010000004.1:0-22810 GCA_050174515.1 Methylocystis sp. | reverse complement strand
TCTTCGCAAGCGATGCGATCAATCCTTCAAGAGGCGCGAGATTCGCGGCGCCGCGATCGATGCGCCGCGTCAGCGTCTCGCCGAGCGCGTCGATGCGTCCGCCGATTTCGTCGAACCGCGCCGCAGTCGATTGTTCGAGGACGGCGTCAAGCTTCTGCGCAAGGCGATCGAGCCGGCTGTTGAAGCTCTCGAACCCCTTCCCGTTCTCCGCGCTGACGATGGCGCGGATCGCCTTGACCACTTCGCCAATATCGGCCCCGGATGCGTCGCTTGATCGCGTCAAGGCGTCGACCCGTTGCGTCACGTCGATGATGCGCGTTTCGATCTTCTCGAGCGGCAGCGGCCGCGCCAGGAGCGCGGTCAGCTGTTCCTTGATGTCACGAGCATCGCGCGCGAGTTCGCGTACCGCTGTGGCATTTGCGGCGTTTCCCGTCTGCAGTTTCTCAAGCCGGATGCCGATCGTTTCGACATCGGCGCGCAGATTGCGCACGACCGGGGTCGGATCGAGGTCTTCGATCACCGGACGCAATTCGCCGATGATTCGTTCGGCGGGCGCAAGCAGCTCGTCGGGCGCGCCCCGCTCGCGCTGCAATTCGATGCGCTGGCCGAGATCGTCGATCGCCGTCTCGATGGCGACGACCGAGGCGCGCGGCGCGAGTTCTCCGAGCGCTTGCGTCATATCGCGGATTTCGCGGCGAATGTTCTCGATCTGACGCATCATCACGAGCTGCTGGTCGCCGCGCTCGGCGGCGTCCTCGCGAAAACTCTCCAAACTTCGCGTGACCGCGCCGATGGCGCGCTCCAGATCCTCGATGCGCGATCCGGAATCGGGCTCCAACCCCACAGGCGCGAAATCGTCCGTCAACGACTTCGCCTCCGCTTCTCGCTGCCCTGCGACATCTTCGTTGAGGCATCGCGCAATGTCGGCGAGATGCCGATCGAGGCCGCTCAACGCCTTCTCGAAGCCCGCGTCGCGATCTTCGCCCGACAGCCGCGCAAGCCTTGTTTCCAGCTCCTCCAGCGCGCTGCGGATCGGCTTCGCGTTCGAGGAAGGTCGTTCGCCGAGCTGGCCTTCAATACGGCTTTTGGAGAGCTCGGCGATCGACCGCCAGATTGAATCTTCGTCGCGGTTGTTTTCGTTCGGGCCTTCGTTGACGCCGAGCTTCTGCGCCCTGTCGCGCGCGGCGATGCGGTCATGGCCGCCTGCAGGCGGCGCGGCGCTGTCGGGCCGCTGCTTTTCGCGGAAATGTTCCCCCAGAGGTTCGGTCTCGCGCGCTGCTTGGCGCGGTTCGGAGTCCGAACGACCCTCCTCGGGGATATGCGCCTTGCTCATGTGGCTGTCCGGCGGGACCAACTCGTGGAAATTGGGACGAACGCAGCGGAACCGACGCGGGCGCGCGAATCGCGCGTCACTCTCGGCGCGCCGCGCCGTCCGGCCGTGACTTTCTGTCAATTGAAGTAAATAAGCCGTTAAGAAAAGCGGCTCTACAGGCGCCGTCGGCTTCACGATCGGGGCGGAACGGTTCGCTTGCGCGCTGGGCGACGCCTCTCTACCTATGACGCAGCCCGAGCGAATCGCGGCGCGACGGCGCATCCTCGAGCCCCGGCCTGAAAGGAGGCGTTGATGCCGAGCTATAAGGCGCCTGTGGACGACACCCTCTTCCTCCTAAACGACGTCTTGAATTTTCAGCGTTTCGGAAATCTGCCCGGTTTCGCGGACGTGACCCCGGACGTGATGTCGCAAGTCCTGCTTGAGGCGGGAAAGCTTTGCGAAGAAGCGCTTGCGCCGCTCAACCAGATTGGCGACGAAAAGGGCTGCGCGCGTCACGACGACGCCTCCGTCTCCACCCCGCCGGGCTTCAAGGACGCGCATGACGCTTTTGCTCAGGGCGGCTGGATCAGCCTCGCCGTGCCCGAGGAATATGGCGGCCAGGGCCTGCCTTACACCCTGTCGATGGCGATGAATGAATTCGCCTCCTCGGCCAATATGGCCTTCGCCATGTATCCGGGCCTCACGCAAGGCGCGCTCGCCGCGCTCCTGCGCCACGGCAATGACGAGCAGAAGAAGCTCTATGTGCCCAAGATGGCCGAAGGCCGCTGGTCGGGAACGATGAATCTGACCGAGCCGCAATGCGGCACCGATCTTGGCCTGCTGACCACCAAGGCGACGCCGCGCGACGACGGCTCCTATTCGCTCACCGGGCAGAAAATATTCATTTCCGCCGGCGAGCATGATCTGACCGAGAATATCGTGCATCTGGTGCTCGCGCGCATCGAGGGCGCGCCAGCCGGCGTGAAAGGCATATCGCTCTTCATCGTGCCGAAGTTCCTCGTCAGCGGCGACGGCGCGCTCGGACCGCGCAATGGCGTCTCCTGCGGCTCCATCGAAGAGAAGATGGGCATCCACGGCAATTCGACCTGCGTGATGAATTACGACGGCGCGCAGGGCTTTCTCGTCGGCGAAGCCAATCGCGGGCTGAACGCGATGTTCGTGATGATGAACGAAGCGCGGCTCGGCGTCGCCATGCAAGGACTTGCGCTCTCCGAGGTCGCCTATCAGAACGCGGCCCAATACGCCAAGGAGCGCCTGCAGGGCCGCGCACTTTCAGGCCCGAAGAATCAGGACAAATCCGCCGACCCGATCATCGTTCATCCCGACGTGCGGCGCATGCTGCTCGAGATCAAGGCCTTCAATGAGGCGGCGCGCGGCTTCGCGCTTTCCGCCGCGCTCGACAGCGACATCGCGCATCGTTCCGATGACGCCGCCGCGCGTCAGGCGGCGGAAGACCGGCTCGGCCTGCTGACGCCGGTGCTTAAGGGCATGCTCACCGACATGGGCTTTGAGAACACCGTAAAGGCGCAGCAGGTGTTCGGCGGACATGGCTATATCCGCGAATGGGGCATGGAGCAGTTCGTTCGCGATTCGCGCATCAGCATGATCTATGAGGGCGCTAATGGCATTCAAGCGCTCGATCTCGTCGGCCGCAAGCTGCCGCGCGACGGCGGCCGCGCGATCATGACCTATTTCAAGGACACGACGGAGTTCCTGACGCCGCTTGCCGCCGACGAGGCGATGAAGCCATTCGCCGCACCGGTGAAGGCGGCGCTCGACGATCTGCAACAGGCGACGATGTGGCTGATGCAGAACGCCATGACCAAGCCCGACAATGCCGGCGCGGCTTCTTACGACTATATGCATCTCTTCGGACGCGTCGCGCTCGGCGTGATCTGGGTGAAAATCGCGCAGGCGGCGATGGCGATAAAGTTGCAAGAGCCTGAGCGGGCCGAGTTGATGGACGCGAAGCTTTTGACGGCGCGCTTTTACATGGAGCGCATGCTGCCCGAGACGCGCCTGCGTCTGACGCGTATTTCAACCGGCGCCGACACGATGATGTCGTTCGCCGAGGAGATGTTCTAAAGGCGGTCGGAAATCGGCAGTCGGCAATCATTCTTTCCGACCGCCGAAGCCCGACCGCCCACTGCCGTTACAGGAGACGAGATGCCCGATGCATTCATCTACGACGCCGTTCGCACGCCGCGCGGGCGCGGCAAGCCGGATGGTTCGCTGCATGAGGTTTCCTCGCTCGGCCTCGCCGTCACGGCGCTGCAGGCGATCAGGGAGCGCAACAAGCTCGAAGGGCCCGAGATCGACGACGTGATTCTCGGCTGCGTCGATCCCGTTGGCGAAGCCGGCGGCGACATCGCTCGCGCGGCGGCGATCTCATCGGGCTATTCGTACAAAGTCCCCGGCGTGCAGATCAATCGCTTCTGCGCTTCAGGGCTGGATTCCGTGAATTTCGCCGCGGGCGAGATCATGTCCGGCCAGCATGATCTTGCGATCGGCGGCGGCGTCGAGAGCATGAGCCGGGTCGGCATCGGCGCGTCCGGCGGCGCCTGGCCGGTCGATCCGACCATTGCCATCCCCTCCTATTTCATGCCGCAAGGCGTCTCCGCCGATCTTATCGCGACGAAATATGGCTTCTCGCGCGACGACGTCGACGCCTATGCCGTGCAGTCGCAACAGCGCGCGGCGACGGCCTGGGAAGAAGGCCGCTTCAAACATTCGATCGTTCCGGTGAAGGACGTGAATGGAATCACGCTGCTCGACCGCGACGAACATATGCGGCCGGGAACCGACATGCAGGCGCTCGCCGCCTTGAAGCCTTCCTTCGCCTTTTACGCGGAACAGGGCGGCTTCGACGCGGTCGCCATTCAGGCGCATCCCGAGATCGAGAAGCTTAACTATGTGCATCACGCCGGCAATTCCTCCGGCATCGTCGACGGCGCGGCGGCGGTGCTGGTCGGCTCGAAGGAAGCCGGCGAGAAACATGGGCTGAAGCCCCGCGTGAAAATCCGCGCCTACGCCAACATCGGCTCTGAGCCGGCGCTGATGCTGACCGGACCCGTCGACGTGACCAGAAAAGTGCTCGCGCGCGCCGGCATGACCGCCGACGATATCGATCTTTTCGAGGTCAACGAAGCCTTCGCCGCCGTGGTGCTGCGCTATCTCGAAGCTTTCGGGCTCGATCCGGCGAAGGTCAATGTCAATGGCGGTGCCATCGCCATGGGTCATCCGCTCGGCGCCACCGGCGCGATGCTCATGGGCACCGCGATCGACGAGTTGGAGCGCACCGGAAAATCGACTGCGCTCGTCACGCTCTGCATCGGCGCCGGCATGGGCACGGCGACGATCGTCGAGCGGGTGTGATTGCGGGCGAGGAGCGGATTCACCGTGGCAACTCTCATTCCAGGCGCAAATAATGAAGCTGAACTCTATGCTGAGTTGCAGAAGATCGATATCTCTGTTCCGGGACTCGCCGAAGGACGCACCACCAAGCACACTGAAATCTGGACGATCTGCCGACTGCTTTCTTCTTTGGCGCATGCTGGAAAACTCACCTATCCGCTAACAGTAAGCCACACCGACAAACCGGATTTCTTTGCCTATCTGGGCGATGCCAAGATTGGCATCGAGGTAACGGAAGCGACCTCCCAAAACTACGCGGAGTGTCGCGCACTAGCCGCAAGAGAGTTTCCCGACGCGATAATCGATTTGGGTCTTTTTAGACCGGGGAAGCCCAAACTATCGGCTGTGGAGATACGAAAAGCGCTGAGTGAGAAGCGATTGAGATCGGAAGGTTGGGGCGGCAACAGCGTAGAACACGAATGGGCTTGGTATATCCAAGAGAGAGTTGACGAAAAGCTCATCAAGCTGCCCCGCTATAATACTCATGGCTGTCAAGAGACATGGTTATCTATATATTCAAACACGCCATCACCAAATATTCATCAAGAAGAGGCACTCGCCATTCTTTTTCCCCTGCTCAGTGATTATTGGTCACTTAGCCCGGCTTTCGCGGCGATTTTCATCGAGTATGGCCAAACAATCATCCGCATCACTGACGAAGGTTGGGAGAAATTCGCGCTTCATAATTTGTGGCGTCCCTCTGGCCCCGCTGTCGAAACAATCGAAAATTTTGAGGACGATGTTACCGACGAAGAACTATGGAACAAAATCATGCACCAACCTTCGCCGACGAAATGCCAAAAGAAGTTTTGAGCAGAGCAAATGAGAAAAAGCGACGCAAACAAAACAAAGCCGAAGGCTCGTCCCGAGGGGGTTGATCCCATCCAATGTCAATCATCTGGCGAAAAGCAAAACCTCGCGGAATTCCTGATGAATTCGCCTCTTCGTGGCTCAGACATCGATCTCGAAAGGATACATGAGATGCCGAGAGAGATCGATTTTGGATTCGATGACGATGAAGACGAATCGGGCAAGGAGTTGTGAAATGAACCTCGTCAATTTCCGCTTCGAGACCGGCGCTGACGGCGTCGCGCTGGCGACCTGGGACATGCCCGAGCGCACGATGAATGTCATCACGCCGGAAGTGATGGACGAGCTGGAGGCGATCATCGATACGGTCGTCGCTGATCCGAACGTCAAGGGCTGCGTCATCGCCTCGGGCAAGAACGCTTTTTCCGGCGGCGCCGATCTTTCCATGCTGCAGCATGGCGCCGCCCAATACGCCAAGGCCTTAAAGGAGCACGGCGAGGAAGCGGCGAATAAGCAGTTCTTCGAATTCTCGCGCCGACTGTCGCTGCTCTATCGCAAGCTGGAGACCTGCGGCAAACCATTCGCCATCGCCATTCACGGGGTCTGTCTCGGCGGCGCTTTTGAGCTTGCGCTCGCCTGCCACTATCGCGTGATGGCGGATGACGAGAAGACCAAGGTCGGGCTGCCGGAAATCAAGGTCGGACTCTTTCCCGGCGCTGGCGGCACGCAACGCGTGTCGCGCATCATGCAGACCGGCGACGCGCTGCAATTTCTATTCAGAGGCGATCAGATCAAGCCGAGAGCCGCGCTCGGCGCCAAGCTCGTAAATGAAATCGCGCCCAAGGCCGAAATCGTCGATCGCGCCCGCGCCTTCATCGTCAATGGCGGCAAGGCGCAGGCGCCGTGGGATGTGAAGGAGTTCAAGAATCCCTCCGGCAGGGTGTTCTCGCCGACCGGCATGATGATCTGGCCTGCGGCCAACGCCATCTACCGTCGCGAGACCTACGACAATTATCCTGCCGCCAAGGCCATTCTGCACGCCGTCTATGAAGGGCTGCAACTGCCCATGGACCAGGCGTTGACCGTCGAGTCGCGCTGGTTCGCGCATATTCTGCGCTCGAAGGAAGCGGCGGCGATGATCCGCTCGCTGTTTCTCTCGAAGAATGAATTGGACAAGGGCGCGCATCGCCCCAAGGACGTCGGCCCGACCGATCTCAAGAAGATCGGCGTCATCGGCGCGGGTTTCATGGGCGCCGGCGTCGGCTATGTCAGCGCGCTGAACGGCCTCGAAGTCGTCCTCGTCGACCGCGATCAGGAGAGCGCCGACAAGGGACTGGCGACGATCGACAAGCTGATGGCTGGCTCCGTCAGCAAGGGGCGCGCGACGGCGGCCGACAAGGACGCGCTGATGGCGCGCGTTCTCGCGACCGCCGATTATGGCGCGCTCAAAGGGTGCGATCTCGTTCTTGAAGCCGTGTTCGAGGATCGCGCGATCAAGGCCGAAGCGACGAAGCGCGCGCAGGATGTCGTCGGGGGCGACACGGTCTTCGCGTCGAACACCTCGACCCTGCCGATCACTTCGCTCGCGGAAACCGCGCTAAAGCCCGAGAACTTCATCGGCATCCATTTCTTCTCGCCGGTCGAGAAGATGCTGCTCGTCGAAGTTATCCTCGGCAAGAAAACCGGCGATCGCGCGCTGGCGACGGCGCTCGACTTCGTTCGCATCATCAAGAAGACGCCGATCGTCGTCAATGATTCGCGCGGTTTCTTCGCCAATCGGTGCGTGCTCAATTACGTTCGCGAAGGACAGATCATGCTTGTCGACGGCGTGCCGCCGGCGATGATCGAAAACGTCGCCCGCATGGCCGGCATGCCGGTCGGCCCGCTGTCGCTCAATGACGAAGTCGCGCTCGATCTCGGATGGAAAATCCTGCAGGCGACGAAAAAGGATCTCGGCGAAGGATCGGTCGATCCCGCGCAGGAGCGCGTGCTGCGTTTCATGGTCGAGGAAAACGGCCGCTTTGGCCGCAAGAACGGCAAGGGCTTTTACGATTATCACGCCAATGGAACGAAGAGCCTCTGGCCTGGCCTTTCGGCGCTGGCGCGGAACGAGCTCGATCCCGACACGCTCGACGTCGGCGAAATGAAGCTGCGCTTTCTCGTCACCCAGGCGGTCGAAGCGGCGCGCGCCATGGCTGAAGGCGTCGTCACCGATCCGCGCGAGGCCGACGTCGGCTCAATTCTCGGATTCGGCTTCGCGCCATTCACCGGCGGCGTCATCTCCTACATCGACGGCATGGGCGCGAATAATTTCGTCGCGCTGTGCGACAGCCTCGCCGCAAAATACGGCCCGCGCTTCGAACCGCCGCAATTGCTGCGCGACATGGCGGCGAAAGGCGAAACGTTTTACGGACGCTTCATGCCGCAGAAAATGGCGGCGTGATCCTGCGGGGCTGCGCTTTGCGGCGCGCCGGCCGGGACATGACATCTGTGGGACCGGCGGGTAAAAGACAGGTGGGGCGTGTCGCTCGAAACGTCCCGCCCGACCGGACCTCATGAATGCCGATTTTTGTGCTTCCCTTTCCAGTGATCGATCCTGTTGCGGTCAACATCGGACCCTTGCCGCTGCGCTGGTATGCGCTTGCTTACATCGGCGGCTTCGTCTTCGGCTGGCTCGTTCTGCGCGCGCTGGTCGCGAATGACGCGCTGTGGCGACGCGGCCAGCCGCGTCCAAGCCGCGAGTCTCTCGACGATCTTCTTGTCTTCGTCGCCTTCGGCGTCATTCTCGGCGGACGCCTCGGCCATGTGCTGATCTATGATCCGGCCTTCTATTTCGCGCATCCGCTGGAAATATTTCAGACTTGGAAAGGAGGCATGGCCTTTCATGGCGGCCTCATCGGCGCGATGATCGGCATGTTCTTCTATGCCCGCCGCAGCGGCGTGCCGCTGATCACCGTCAGCGACATTTGCGCGGCGGCGGCGCCGATCGGCATTTTCTTCGGTCGCCTCGCCAATTTCATCAAGCCGGAGATGTGGGGTCGGGAGACCGACGTTCCCTGGGCGATGGCGTTTCCTGGCGCCGGCGACGTCACGCGCCATCCGAGTCAGCTTTATGAGGCGGGCCTCGAAGGCGTCGCCCTTGGCGCGCTGCTCTTGTTCGCCGCGCGTCAGGGCGCGCTCAAACAGCCGGGCCTCGTCACCGGACTTTTCGGCGTCGGCTATGGGCTCGCGCGAATTTTCTGCGAATTCTTTCGTGAACCGGATCCGGTGCAGGAAGCGCTGCCTAATGGATTGACCATGGGGATGCTTCTCTCTGCGCCGCTTGTTTTGCTTGGCGCCGCCGCGATCATGTTCGCGCTCCGCCCGAGGAGTGCGACCGCATGAGCGCGTTGAAGAGAGAATTGATTGAAGCGATCGCGCATGACGGTCCGATCACGCTCGAGCGCTACATGTCGCTCTGTCTCACTCATCCGCATCACGGCTATTACATGACCCGCGATCCCTTCGGCGCGGGCGGCGACTTCATCACCGCGCCGGAGATCAGCCAGATGTTCGGCGAATTGATTGGCGTCTGGATCACCGAAGCCTGGCGCGCGGCGGGTGGACCGCCGCAGACGCGGCTTGTCGAGCTTGGACCCGGCCGAGGCACCCTGATGTCCGACGTGTTGCGCGTCGCGCCGATCGCGCCCGATTTCTTTACCGCCGTCAGCGTGCATCTCGTCGAAACCAGTCCGGTTCTGCGCGAAGCGCAAAGCCAGACATTGGCCAAAGCCGCAAAGCCCTCGCAGTGGCATCTGGATTTCGCCGAGATTCCGCCCGGCGCCGCCTTCATCGTCGCCAATGAGTTTTTCGACGCTCTACCCGTGCGGCACTATGTCAAGACGGCCGGCGGCTGGCGCGAGCAACTTGTCGGGCTCGACGCCGAAGGCGGACTGGCCTTCGGACTGTCCGATCAGATCGAGACGGCGCTCAACGTTCAGGCGCGGGAAGGATCGATCATTGAAGTCAGCCCCGTCAGTCAGAAGCTCATGGGCGAGATCGCGACGCGGCTCGTCGCCGAAGGCGGCGCGCTCCTGCTCATCGACTATGGCTATGAGCAGACCACGATTGGCGACAGTCTTCAGGCCGTGTCGCGCCACGCCTATGTCGATCCTCTCGCGGCGCCGGGAGAGGCCGACCTGACCGCTCACGTCGATTTCGCCGCTCTGGCGCGCGCCGCGCACGCATGCGGCGCCAAGGTGCTGGGTCCCGTGACGCAAGCGCATTTTCTTATGCAGCTTGGCATCGAACGCCGGGCGGAAACCTTGTCGAAGAAGGCGACGCCCGAGCAGGCGCAATCGATCGTCGACGCCTTCGAACGTCTTGTCGGAATCGACGACGCGCGTCATCAGATGGGCCAGCTGTTCAAGGTGATGGCGGTAACTCATCCGGATATGCCCGACCTGCCGGGATTTTTCGTGTAAAATCGACGCGATGACGCTCGAAACGCACGCGCTCACCGCGCGAAATCTGGCCCTGCTCGGCGTGCGCCACGCCTTTTTCACGCGGGAAGGCGGCGTCTCTGAAGGCGTCTACACATCGCTCAACGGCGGCGTCGGCTCGCGCGACGCGCCGCCGCACGTCGCCGAAAATCGCGCCCGCATGGCTGCGCGCCTCGGCGTCGAAGCCGACCGCCTGCTGGTGCCGTTTCAGATACATTCCGCGGAAGCGCTTGCCGTACGTCAGCCATGGAGCGCCGACGCGCGGCCGCGATGTGACGGCGTGGTCACGACTGAAGTCTCGCTCGCGCTCGGCGTCACCGGCGCCGACTGCGGCATGCTGCTGTTTGCGGATGTGAACGCGCGTGTCGTCGGCGCCTGTCACGCGGGCTGGAAGGGCGCGCTTGGCGGCGTCATCGAAGCGACCGTCGCAAAGATGGAAGCGCAGGGCGCGCGTCGCGCCGACATCCATGTCGCGCTCGGACCGGCGATCGGCGCGACGAGCTATGAAGTCGGTCCGGAATTCGTCGCGCGGTTTCGCGACGCGGATGAGGCCTTTGCGCGCTTCTTTACGCCGACCGAGCGCGAAGGCCATGCGACCTTCAATCTGCCGGGCTTCATTGCGTCGCGGGTCGAGGCGCTCGACGTCGCGTCATTCGAGGACCTCGGCGTCGACACTTATGCGGATGAAACGCGTTGCTTCAGCTACCGCCGCAGCGTTCATCGTCGCGAGCCCGATTACGGTCGTCTGGTGTCGGCGATCGCGCTGAGCTGATTTTGCCCGCAGCGAAAATTTCACGTCAGAGAGCACGGAAGAGTGTCGAGACGCTGTCTGTTCTCGCCTGCTGGGGCGGGCAGGCGGCGCGCGCGAATTAATCGATGCTTGGATCGATCCCGGTCAACGACAGACCAAAGACGACGACGCACAGCGCGAGCGCAACCGTCACGCCGACAAGCGGCGCTGCAAGGCCAGGGAGTATTTTGAGGAAGCGCATGAACGGGTTCGCCTGGGAAAGAGCGCGATCTAAATGGCGCACCGTTAAAAGAGGGTAAGCCGCTCCCTGTCAAGCCGAAAGCGAAGGCGCCAAGTAAAAAGCGCGGCTTTTGTCCCTGTCCCCTAAAGAACCCCGCCGGCCCCGGATCCTTCACTTGCGGCGCCTGCGACGCCACAACCCGAAAATCCAGGCGCCGGCCAGCAGCGCCACGAGATAGACGACCGCCATGCGCGCGATCTCCGGCAGCTGATCCGCCAGTTCCGGCCAGAACAGAAACGCCAGGAGCGTGACGGCGCCAGCCAGGAGAGCCGCCAACAGCGCGTCGTAATCCATGTCGCCGATCCTTCGAAACGCCGCCGCGACGAATGCGACGCCGACCCCATGCGCAATCGCTGTCCGGCGCCACATCCCTAGATAGGGACGCCGGCCGAAATCAAAGTTCGGGGCCCCGCCGCGGCGCGGCGCTCGGTCAATCGGAACGATTACGCAAACTAAACGTTAGCATCGTTGCAGCCCCTTGCGGCTGCGACTAAGGAGGCAACCGTGTCCCGGAAAATCATCGCTCTTGCGCTTGGAGCTGCTGCGGCGTCCCTCGCATCCTCGGCTTTCGCCGCCGATCTCGCAGATGTTCCCCCGCCCCCGCCCCCGCAGGCCGTCCTCGAGCCGGACCCGTTCGCCCCTGTGGTCGCGATCGTCACCTTGCCGGTCACGGTTGCCGGCGCCATCGTCTCCACCGTCGCGCCGCCGCCCCCGCCGGTCGTCGCGAGTTACTGACAGTCGCACGTCAGTTCATCGACCATGCGTTTCGAATCTGCGGGATTCCCCGCCGTTGAAACGCATGGTTGCGCCCGAGGACGGCGGCCTCCGCCGTGACGCAGGCGCCTTGCCGCCGTCGTGAAGATGGAGACCGTCGTCGCCGGCTCTATGCGTGCGGCCAGCGGCGCTCGCGGAACCATGCCCGATAATCCGTCATCTTGGCGCGCTGCGCAGCCGGCGCGTGGCGCGTGCAGGTCGCCGCCTCGGCGCCCCCGTCCGGCGCGCCCCATCGCAATTCCACGCAGTCGTTGGGATTGTAGCCCATTTCGAGCTCCTCGGCGCGGTCGATGACGTCCTTGAGGGAGAGCGTCCAGGCGGAGCCGTCGCTGCGCGTATAGGTAAAGGTGCGCGCCGCGAGTTCGCTCGCGAGCGCGCTTTGCAGCTGCGCCCTCGCGCCAGCCGCACTTTGGCCAAACGGCATCGCATAGCGCTCGCTGCGCCGCGCGACGCGATCGGGATAGCCGCGCACCACGTCGATCGCGATCAGCAGGCGCAGATCGCGCGCCGGCGTCGAGAAATCCTCCCATGGGCCGGAGGTCGCGAAGATCGCCGGACCGTTCGGCATCGATGCTTCGCCGCGGCCGCCGTTCTGGAACTTTCGACCGTTTTCAACCGCCGTCGCGCGCGTCTTTACCTGCTCCTCGAGCGCGGTGATCGCCGCCATCATCGCACGCATCGGATCGAGCGGCTGGGGCGACATCACCTCATCCATGCGATCGTAGAAATCCTCGGCGCCAAGCTGCGTTTGCTCCAGCGAAAAATCGCCATACTCCGGGTTCTTGGCGATCTCAGAATTGGTGAGCGCCCGCAGCCCGCCGTTCTCTCGCACGACCGGCCGGAAGCGCTTGAAGCCGGGGCTGCCGAGCGAAGGCTCGTTCGCGAACAGGAAATTGCCCCGCCAGAACCGCTTGCGGGTGACAGTGCCATCCGGTTCGGCGTCGACGGCGAGAAAGACGCCCGCCCCGTCCGCCGACTGCGGAACGCGCTGCACGAGCATCATCACGTGCCCATAGGGATCGGCGTAGGCGGTTCCGGGACGCAGGGTCTCCTGCGTCAGCGGGATAGTGTAAAAATCGCTCTTATCGCTGTTTGCCGGCGCGCGCACCGAACCGGAATGAACGACGTCGCCCACAGCCCGAAAATAACCGGCGACACCCGCCGGCCGCTTCGGGGCAGGCGGCTTGGCGGGAGCGGCCGCCGAAGCCGGCGGCCCGGGCTGGGCCTGCTGAGGCTGTGAAAACAGTTGCTGCAAGATATTCGTTGGCGCCGCTGCGGGCGCAGGCGCCGGCGGGGCGGCGGCCGACGCCGTTGCTTGAACGGGCGGCGGCGCGGGCCGGGTCACCTCGGGGTGAAGAATATCGAACCGCTCATTGCATCTTGGCGCCGCGCCGCCGGAGCCGCGCGAGCAACTCGAATAGGCGAACGGCAGCCCCATCTTGAAGGCGAAATAGGCGCGCAGGAAGTAGACGAAATCCGCGCAGTCGGGCTTCAGCGACCGAGTGAGCCCGTCTTCGCCGGTTCCGAGATGATTGAACAGCACATTGCGCGAAGGATTGCGCAGCACCTCGTGCCACGTCTTCCATGACTGCTCCGCTTCGAGCGGCGCGTCGAACAGCTTGGCGATCCACGCCGAATATAAATTTTCGGTCTCCCGGTCCCATTTGCCGCGGAGCGCCCAGACGGCGCCGCCCGTCGCGCGCGACGCAGACCTCTTTTGCGCGCTCACGTCGATTTCCCTGGTCATCGCGCCGCAGCCGGAGAAAATGCCGCGGCCTCCGAGCGTCGCCCGCCAGACGCCGGCGGTTGGCGACGCAACCTCGGCGGACCAGACGTAGGGCGGTCCGCCCCGCATCTGGCGCGATCTGGCGGCGACGCGTCCATCAGGGGCGATCAGCGAAAGCTCGCCGTCGACCGGCCTTTCCGCGGCGACGAGAACGCGCAAGGGCGCGCCCTTCCAGGGCGCCGCAGGCGAGGCCAAGACCGCGACCTCGACCGATTCTTGGCAGCCGCCGAGTAAACCTTGCGCCCATGCGCCCGGCAATGGGAAAAGAAAGGCCATAAGAGCGCCTGCGACAGGCGACAACGCAGCGAATCGGCGCGCTGGAAACATGTTTGATCCCCCTCTTGGACCGCCCTCTCGATTCGTTTCCCGCCAGACTGTGATTTGCAGGCCATAAGTTTGGCAGGATTCAGTCAGCGGAGCTGAGAACCGATGTTGCCGCTTCAGGCGTTTCGGCGACCGCAGAAATGGCGTCTGCGTCCTCCGGTCGAACCGATGATCAAGCTTGGCGCGTCGCGTGACGGCGAAGGCTCGTCGGCGTCCGGCCTCGTATGAATTGAGACGATGGACGTGGCTATTTGATGGAGGTCGCTCGCCGGCGGTTTTTCTTAATCGGCGCAACAAACTAACGAATTGATTTTATTGGCTGGGGGACCTGGATTCGAACCAAGATTAACGGAGTCAGAGTCCGCTGTTCTACCGTTGAACTATCCCCCAAAGGCGCGGCGTAGCGCTTGCGCGAACCGCTGGTGACTTAGAGAGCGCCGCTGATGGTGTCAACAGCCGGAAGGTGCGGCAAGCAGTGGAGCCGCTCGCGCGCACCCAGGAAATCCGGCACGGGGCGAATAGACGCCAAGCACGCCGTAAGGCGGGGAATCGGCCGCTCGTCAACCTCGATACGTCGCCCTCTCGGCGTTGCTGGACTCTTGCGGAACCCTTGCGGGCGGCGCGACGATCCGGCATGAAAGGAATTTACGCCTGCTTCGTGGCGTTTCGATCATCGTCGCTTCGCATTCGGCGATGCGGCGCGGAGCGAAGAGGAGCGGAACGAGACGGAGCGGCATCTCGGAATGGATCGAGTGAGGGAAACCGGCCCACCCTCGACGGCGTCGGCGCAGGCTGCGCACGAACTCCAGATTGGCGGCGACGTTACGCCCGAAGCTTTCCGCGCGCGCCAAACCTACGCCGCGCTGGATCTTGGCACCAATAATTGCCGGCTCCTGATCGCGCGTCCCGAGCGCCGGCCGCGCCGGCGCAACAACGACTGTCTTCGCATCATCGACGCCTTTTCGCGCATCGTGCGGCTCGGAGAGGGGCTCGGCAAGGCGGGCCGGATCAGCGAGGAAGCGATCGAGCGCACCATTGCCGCGCTCGAAATCTGCCGCGAAAAGATGGAAGCGCGCGGCGTCACCCGCGCGCGGCTGGTCGCCACCCAGGCCTGCCGCGGCGCGGCCAACGGCGATGAATTTATCGAGCGCGTGCGCGAGCGCACCGGGCTGCTCCTCGACATTATCGACCGCGAAACCGAGGCGCGCTTCGCCGCCCGCGGCTGCGGCGCGCTCGCCGATCCAGCCGCCGAAAGCGTGTTGCTGTTCGACATCGGCGGCGGCTCCACCGAACTCGTTTGGCTCACCCGCGAACGGCGCGGCGGAAACGGCGCCTACGCCCTTCGCGCCTGGACGTCGCTCGAAATGGGCGTGGTCACCCTCGCCGAGCATTTCGGCGGCCGCAGCGTCTCGGCTGAGACATTCGCGGCGATGGCGCAGCAGGCGCGCGAGAGTCTCGCGCCCTTCGCGCAGCAGATGGCCAATGAGCGACGCTGTCCGCGCTTCCATCTTCTCGGCACGTCGGGCACCGTCACTACCCTGGCTGGCGTTCATCTCGGGCTTGAACGCTATGACCGCTGGCGCGTCGACGGACTGTGGATGAGCGACGATGTCGCGAGCCGGGCGATCACGCGGCTGCGGGCGAGGGATTTCGAGGAGCGCGTCGCCAATGGCTGCATCGGGCCGCAGCGGGCGGATCTCGTCCTTGCCGGCTGCGCGATCTTCGAGGCGATCCGCGCGCTTTTCCCGGCTCAGCGGACCCGCATCGCCGACAGGGGCTTGCGGGAAGGCATGCTGCTCGAACTGATGGAGGCCGACGGGGCGCTTACGCGCGGCCCATAACGGCTCGACGATTGACGCCAAAGATCGGAAAGATAGTTTGCGGCGAACGCCGACGGCCGGGGGGACTGATGACCGACGGGATGGCTGAGGCGCGCCAGCATGGCGCCTGCCGCGAGACGCGGCGATGAGCGGACGCGGATTGTATCGGCCCTGCGTCGGCGTCCTGTTGCTCAATGCGCAGGGCCTCGCCTTCATCGGCCGGCGGCGCGCCAAGGGCGCCCACGACCGGACCCGCCCGCCCTTTCTCTGGCAGATGCCGCAGGGCGGCATCGACGAGGGCGAAACGCCCTATGAGGCGGCGCTGCGCGAACTTTATGAAGAGACCAACGTATCTAGCGCGGCGCTGCTCGCCGAGGCGCCGGACTGGCTTCGCTACGACCTCCCCAAGGGCTCCAACAATCGCTGGAACGGCAAATATGTCGGGCAGACCCAGCGGTGGTTCGCGCTGCGCTTCACCGGCGAGGATAGCGAGATCGACATCCATGCGCCGGGCGGCGGGGCGCACAAGCCGGAATTCGACGACTGGCGCTGGGAAGAACTGTCGGCGCTGCCGGACTTGATCGTGCCGTTCAAGCGGACGGTTTACGAGCAGGTGGTGAAGGAATTCGCGCCCCTCGTGGAGACGCGTTAGGCCGACCGCAGGAGCCGCGCGGCGAAGAAGCCGTCGATGCCGGCAAGGCGCGGATCTTCGTTCGGCCAGTAGTTCGGCAAGGTCCGCAGGTCGCCGTCCCGGTTGATGAATTCCTGAGGCGCGCCTTCGCCGGCCTCGATCGGCGCTCGGCGGAAATCCGGATTGCGACGCAAAAAGGCGGCGATCTGCTGTTCGCCTTCCTCAGGCTCAAGGGAGCAGGTGCAATAGACGATGCGCCCGCCGGCGCGCGTCAGCAGCGCGGCGCGGTTGAGCAACTTTGTCTGCAGACTCGCGAGCGTTTCGATGTCGCCTGGCTTCTTGGTCCAGGGCACGTCAGGATGGCGCCGGATCGTTCCGGTGGCTGAACAGGGCGCGTCGATCAGAATCGCGTCGAAAGGCGGCGCCTGATAGGCGGATGCGTCGCCGACGGCGATTTCGGCATGCAATTGCAGCCGCGCGAGATTGGCGGCAAGCAGCTTGAGTCGCTCCGCCGAACGGTCGAGCGCGACGACATGAGCGCGGGCGAGCGCCATCTGCGCCGTCTTGCCGCCCGGCGCGGCGCACATGTCGAGCAGGCGCTCGTCGTGCCGGGGCGCGAGCAGCCGAACCGGTAGGGCGGCGGCCGCGTCCTGCACCCACCATTCGCCTTCGTCGTAACCAGGAAGATCGGCGATCGGCGCATGCGTGCGCAACCTTACCGAGCCTGTCGGCAGCGCGACGCCGTCCAGCCGTTGCGCCCACCCTTCCGGATCGTCCTTTACCGACAGGTCGAGAGGCGGCTCGAGCATATGCATGGCCGCGATCGCGCGGGCAGTTTCTTCGCCGTAGTGTTTGCGCCAGCGAAGCATCAGCCATGCCGGCGCGTCATGCTCGCCGCTCGCGGCAATGTCCAGGAATTCCTCGCGACGTCTCTGGAGATTGCGCAGCACGCCATTGACGAGACCGCCGAAAGCGGCGGTTTTCGGTTCAAGACGCACGGCGCGCACGGCGAGATCGACGGCGGCATGATCGGCGGCTTCGAGAAACAGGATTTGCGCGGCGGCGGCGATAAGCGAAAATTCGAGGCGCACAGCCTGACGCGGCAACCCTTTTTCGAGGAGCTCGCCAAGCGCATAACGAATGACGCCCAGTCGTCGCAACGCGACCGTGACGATCGAGCGCGTGAGCGCCACGTCGCGCGCCTCGAGTCCGGACAGCCGGCAGGGAACGGCGTTCGCGGCGAAACATTCGTCGAGTCGGTGGCCGCCCTGCACGATGTCGCCAATGATGTTGGCGGCGGCGAGTCGCGCTGGCAACCCGGGAATCTTCGCCGCTTCCGCCTCCCGCATCGCCTCGGCGGGCACGAAGCCCTGCCGCGACCCTTGACGGGCCGGCGCGCGCGCCGGTTTGGACCGAGTGGAAAATGATCTACTGTCGCTGTGCGCCAAACGGCCTCTCCCTTAGCGAATCATAGCACAATCGGAGTCGCGACGGGCGACGAATGCATGGAGAAGAGGCCGTGTCGAAGGCGGAAGCCACAACGAGATCGAAAGAGCGGCGCGCCGGGCTGTCGCCAGCTGCGCAGCGAGCTTTGGCTGAAGCGGAGGCGCGCCGGCGCGACGCCGCGCAACCTGAGCAACCGCCCGAAGAGCTCGGCGGTCGTGGCGGACCTGACCCCGCGCGCTACGGCGACTGGGAAGTTAAGGGAATCGCGAGCGATTTCTAATTCATCCGCGCGGTCGCGTCTTTTTGGAGAATCGCCAATATGAGAACGCCATGCCTACGCTCCAGCCTGCTTCTTTGTCTGATGCTCTTCGTCGCGCAATTCGAAACGGCGCATGCGCAAAGCCTCGATCTGGCGTCGAGCAAGGTCGTCGACCTCAGCCACGCCTTTAACGCCGAAACCATCTATTGGCCGACTTCGCCGTCCGGTTTCGAACTCAGAACGCTGCACAAGGGGCCGACGAAGACGGGCTTCTTCTATTACGCCAACGCTTTTTGTTCGCCGGAGCATGGCGGCACGCATCTCGACGCGCCGATGCATTTCGCCGAAGGCCGCTGGACAAGCTCCGATATTCCCGCCGAACGCTTCGTCGGTCCGGCGATCGTCATCGATGTCGTGGCCAAGGCCGAAGCGAATCCGGACTATCTGTTGACGGTCGAAGACATTTCGGCCTTTGAGGCGGCGCATGGCCGTATCCCAGACAAAGCCATCGTGCTGCTGCGCACCGGCTGGAGTTCGCGCTGGCCGGACAAAAAGGCCTATCTCGGCGACGACACGCCGGGCGATGCGACCCATCTCCACTTCCCGTCCTTTGGACCGGATGCGGCCGCCTGGCTCGCGAAGGAACGCCGCCCTAATTTCATCGGCGTCGACACGGCGAGCGTCGACAACGGACCGTCTCAGGACTTCATGGTGCATCGGATCATCGGCGCCGCGAATATCGGCGGTCTCGAGAATCTGACCAATCTCGACCAGTTGCCGCCGAAGGGCGCGATCGTCATCGCCCTGCCGATGAAGATCGAAAAAGGCTCGGGCGGCCCCGCCCGGATCATCGCGTTCGTTCCGCGCTGAGCGGCGGTCACCCCACGCCCTTCGCGCGTAGAAAGTCGAGCGCCCGCGCCCACGCGTCCTTGGCGACGTCCGCTCGATAAGACTCGCGATAGTCGGCGTAAAAGGCGTGCGGCGCATCGTCATAGACGATGATCTCGGCAGGGGCCTGCGCCTGCTTGAGACGCTCGCGCATCGCCTCGATCAGTTCGGCGGGAATGCTCGGATCGGCGCCGCCGTAGAGCCCCAGCGTCGGCGTTTTCAGCTCCGCGGCGACGTCGATCGGCCAGCGCGGCTGTTCCAGCGTATGCGGTCCGTCGAGCCGACCGTACCAGGGAATGCAGGCGCGCAGGCGCGGATTATGGACCGCATAGAGCCAGGCGATCCGCCCGCCCCAGCAAAATCCGGTGATCGCCGCACGCCCCGCGTCGCCGCCCCTGCCCTCGGCGCAGGCGAGCGCCTGATCGAAGGCGGCCATCGTCTCGGCGTCCGGCGTCCTGGCGACGATGGCGCGAATCGCCTCAATGTCCGTCGCCTTCTGCGGATCGCCATAGCGGATGAGGAAGTCGGGCGCGATCGCGGCAAACCCAAGCCTGGCGAAGCGCCGCACGATGTCGCGGATATGCTCGTGCAGGCCGAAGATTTCCTGCGCCACGAGAATGATGGGGAAATCCCCGCCGCTCCGCGGGCGGGCGAAATAGGCGGGCGCGCCGCCGGACAGAGTCGTCATGCCCGCCTCAAGCCCCTGCGCGTCCGTGACGATGGCGCTTGGCGCGGGCGCTCCCGCCGCCTGGGCGAACCGGCCGGGCCCGGTCGAAGTTGGGGACATGTGGCCTCCAGAGAAGTTTATGCCGAGATTAACTAAAAAAGGGACGCGCGTCGTCCAGCGGCTCACGCGGCCAGCCTGCGCCGCCGCCGCGACTTCTCATCGCGCGCGAAACCGCGTATATCGCCGCACCGTATCGACAGCCCGCGCCGAAGGAGACGAACCCATGCGCCTCTTCGCGCTCGGCCCAAGCGAGCGCCCGCCCGCAGCTTCAGAAAGAGCCGCGGCGGGTCTTATCAAAGGAAACGTCCCATGACGCAGCGATCCGACGCCGGCCCTGCCTCCGGCGGCGATGGGACGCAGGTTCACGCTCATCACGGGTCCGAGGCGGCGCGCGGCGGAGTCGCCGGCCTCATCGTCGGCTCGATTGGCGTCGTCTATGGCGACATCGGCACGAGCCCGCTCTATGCCCTGCGCGAGTCGCTCGCGCATCAGGTCGAGTATGACGCGCTGACCGAAGAGTCCGTTCTCGGCGCGATTTCGCTCCTGATATTCGCGCTCATTTTCACGGTGACGATCAAATACGTCATCTTCGTCATGCGCGCGGACAATCGCGGCGAAGGCGGCATCCTTTCGCTCATGGCCTTGGCGCAGACCGCCATGGGACGTCGCACGAAAGTCGCCTTTATGCTCGGCGTCGGAGGCGCGGCGCTCTTCGCCGGCGAGGCGATCATCACCCCGGCGATTTCGGTGATGTCGGCCATCGAAGGCCTCGAACTCGTCACGCACCGCTTCAGCGAATTCGTTCTGCCGATCACCATCTTCATCCTTGTCACGCTGTTTTGGGCGCAAAGTCACGGCACGGCGCGCGTGGCGGCCTTGTTCGGGCCCATCATGATCGTCTTTTTTCTCACCATCGGCGTCTTGGGCGCGATGCATATCCCCGAAGCGCCGCAGGTGCTGCTCAGTTTCGATCCGCGCCAAGGCATTAGGTTTCTCGTCACTCACGGGTGGCTCGGATTCGTGGTCCTCGGTTCGGTATTTCTTGCCGTTACCGGCGTCGAAGCGCTTTACGCCGACATGGGTCATTTCGGCCGCGGGCCGATCAGGACCGCCTGGCTCGGCTTCGTGCTGCCGGCGCTGCTGCTCAACTACCTCGGCCAGGGAGCGCTCGTCCTGTCGCGCCCTGAAGCGGTCGGCAATCCATTCTTCCTGCTTGCGCCGGAATGGGCGCTGCTGCCGCTCGTGATCCTTTCGACGCTGGCGACGACCATCGCCGCGCAGGCGGTCATCACCGGAGCTTTCTCGCTGGCGCGGCAAGCCATTCAACTCGGCCTCATTCCGCGCCTCGAGGTCACGCATACGTCGGCCTCGCAGGAAGGGCAGATCTATATCGGCCGCATCAACCGGCTGCTGCTCATCGGCGTGCTGCTGCTTGTCGTCGCCTTCAAGAGTTCGTCGGCGCTGGCTTCGGCCTATGGCATCGCGGTCACCGGCACGATGGTGCTGTCGACATCGCTCCTGTTCATCGTCGCCTGGCGTAAATGGGGCTGGCCGTTGTTCGTGTCGATTCTCTTCGCCATCTCTTTCCTCGTCGTCGAATTCGCCTTTCTCACCGCCAATCTGATGAAGGTAAAGGACGGCGGCTGGGTGCCGCTGGCGCTCGGCGGCTGCGTCATGATCATCATGTGGACATGGGTGCGCGGCACGCGTCTTCTTGCCGAGAAAACCCATCGCGACTCCATCCCGATGATGGAGCTTATCGCGATGCTGCAAAAGTCGAAGCCGACGCGCGTGCCGGGCACGGCGGTCTTTCTGACGAGCGATCCGGACGTCGCGCCCGCCGCGCTGATGCACAATCTCAAGCACAACAAGGTGTTGCACGAGCGGGTGCTGGTGATCTGCGTGAGGACCGAGGACCGGCCCCGAGTCGCGCCGGAAATGCGCTTCGAAATCGCGAAGCTCACCGACGACTTCTACCTGGCGACGCTGCACTATGGCTTCATGGAAAGTCCGCGCGTTCCGGCGGCGCTCGCCGCGATGCGCAAGGCCGGCTTCAAATATGACATCATGACCACGAGTTTCTTCCTGGGCCGGCGCTCGATCAAGGAAAGCCCCTCGTCCGAGATGCCGGTCTGGCAGGACAAGCTCTATATCGCGCTCACCCGCCAGGCCGCCAACGCCACCGACTTCTTCTCGATCCCCTCCGACCGCGTCGTCGAACTCGGCGCGCAGGTGACGATTTAACGCGCGCAAAAACAGTGGACGGGACAGCGCCCAGGCACTAAGCAACGGCGGACTCTATGCCTTGCGAGAGCCGAAAATCCGCTCCCGGCTGGTCGAGGGGCGTCGTGAAGAATTGCGCCGCGTGACGAAGGACGCCTGCCGCTTATGCCCACCCGCATCGATGATCGGTTTGCCGCCCTCAAGAAGGACGGGCGCGCCGCCCTGGTGACCTTCGTGATGGCGGGCGATCCCGATCTGGCGACGTCGCTCGAAATTTTGAAGGGGCTCCCCCGCGCCGGCGCGGACGTGATCGAAGTCGGCATGCCGTTCACCGATCCGATGGCGGACGGACCGGCGATCCAGGCGGCTGGCCTGCGGGCGCTCAAGGCCGGGACCACGCTCAAGAAGACCTTGAAGCTCGTGGCCGACTTCCGCGCCGGCGACGACGCCACCCCCATCGTGCTGATGGGCTACTACAATCCGATCTATGTCTACGGAGTCGCCGACTTCCTGCATGACGCTCGGGACGCCGGCGTCGACGGCCTCATCGTCGTCGACTTGCCGCCCGAAGAAGACGCCGAACTCTGCATTCCCGCCCGCGGCGCCGGGCTGAACTTCATTCGCCTCGCCACGCCGACGACTGACGACAAGCGGCTTCCCAAGGTGCTCGAAAATACCAGCGGCTTCGTCTACTATGTCTCGCTGACCGGCATCACCGGCGCGGCGCTTGCGGACTATGCCGGCGTGAGCCAGGCGGTCGCGCGCATCAAGCGACATACGGCGCTGCCGATCGCCGTCGGCTTTGGCGTCAAGAATGCGGAAAACGCCGCCGAAATCGCCCGCAACGCCGATGGCGTCGTCGT
>JBFXJV010000003.1:0-23359 GCA_050174515.1 Methylocystis sp. | reverse complement strand
TCGCGCGCACCGCATTTGCGACGCTTCCACGGCATTTTTAACTTTCAGACAGTTCGTTCGAAGAATCGATTGTCGAATGCGGCCAACGCTTCGAGGCGCGAGATCTAAGCGCCCGTTTCGCCGCGCAAGACAGGAGGACGCTCATGAACGCCATCATGGCTGCGCTTTCGATCTACGCTATGGCTGCTGTAGTCGTCCTCGTCGTCGCCATCATCGCCGTCGGTTGAGCGCCGTCGTAGCGCATGGTCGAGAGCTTTTTGGGCGGCGAAAGCGACCGTACGCGGCGCCGTGTTCTAACTGAGCGATTTTTTCTGAACAGGTGCAGCGGCGAGCGTCTTTGGCGCATGAGGAATCGGTGCAGCTCATGCGTCGTCGAAAGACCGCCCGCCGTAAAGCGTGAATAGCGCCTCAATTCATTGTCTTCCAAGAATTTGCTTTGAACTAGCAATGCCGCAAGCCCTGGCCTTGCATCGTCTGATCGCCTTCGCACAAGACTTCTCTCACTGGCGCTTCGTGATTTTACATTTTTTCTTCACGACACGCGTCGCAGTAACTGTGTGACACACGCATTTATTTGCGGCCGTTCTCGCATCAATGCATTTGTCCATATGTAACTTTCTTCTCCGCTTTGCGAACTGGGAAACATGGAGAGCGATCGCCGCTAAAATCAGTTCGTAACCGGCACGCAAGTTCATCCGGTGCAAGCAAACCGCTCGCTCCCGGTCTCGAATCCAGTACGAAGGAACGGCAAAATGAAGCAGCGAATCTCGGCTTTGGCCTTCGTCACGGCTCTCGCCACAGGCTCGACGCATGCCGCCGATCTCCCTTCCCGAAAAGCGCCTCTCGCAAACGTTCCGCCACCGGCGTTTTCTTGGACAGGCCTCTATGGCGGCCTCAATGCGGGCTATGGCTTCGGGCAGCGCTCCGACTTCAACGGTTTCGTCGGCGGCGGTCAGGTCGGGTTCAATTATCAGCTGACGCCATTGTTAGTCGCCGGTCTCGAAACTGACTTTCAGGGCGCGGATATTTCCACTCGAAACGGCGGCTTTAATGTCAGCTTCTTTGGTGTGCGGCCAACGAAAGTCGAGTGGTTTGGCACGGTTCGCGGTCGCGCTGGCGTTGCGCTGTTTAATTCGCAACTGCTGGTCTATGGCGGCGGCGGATTTGCATATGGGCGAGTGAAACAGGCGGGGTTCTTCAACGAATATGGCGATACGCAGACAGGCTGGACAGCGGGCGGAGGCGTCGAATGGGCCCCGGCGGCCTTTCCGAGATGGTCGGCGAAAGTCGAATATCTCTATACCAGTCTGCGCAACAACAGTGGAGGCGCGTTTTTCGGAGGCAATCTCGGCGACACGCGATTCCACACCGTCCGCGCGGGCGTGAATTATCACTTCAATCTTTTCGCGCCCGCGCCGATCCTGGCGAGATTCTAATCGAGCAAGGCATCAAGCAATTGCGAGCCCGGCGCTCGCCGCCGGGCAGACGATGTCACGTCTGCAGGATACTCGCGCGCTTCGCGCAGGAGGTCGACTCCTGGACGCACGACCTGAAAAGGCACCCAGAGTCGACAGTCGAAACTGTAGTCCAGGAGGAGCGACGAATGCGAAGAATCGCGGAAATGATTGGCGGAGGTTTTTGGGCAGGTGTGCGCGCGGCGTCACTTCTCGCGCTTATATCTTACGCCTCAGCGGCGACACCCGAGCCCGCGGACCTCTTCCGCGAAGCTGCGAATGACCCTTCCGTGACTGTTGATCATTCGGCGTGGGACCGTCTGTTGCAAAACTACGTCCATCCGGGCGACGATGGGCTGAACCGGGTGGACTATGCGAGCTTTCAAGCGAATGGTCACGCGGAGTTGAAGCAGTATATTGAAGGACTGCGCGGAGTCGATCCACGAACGCTCAGCCGTTCGGAGCAATTCGCCTTCCTCGCCAATCTTTACAATGCAAAAACGATCGACATCGTGCTGGATCATTATCCTGTGTCGTCGATCAAGAACATCTCCCTTGGCGGCGGGCTTTTTGCGGCGTTCACGGGCGGTCTCTGGAAAGCCAAAGTGCTAACATTGCAGGGCGTCGAATTCAGTCTCGACGACATCGAGCACGGCGTGCTGCGACCGCTATTCAAGGATCCGCGAGCGCATTATTCCGTCAATTGCGCATCCGTCGGCTGCCCAAATCTGCAAACCCACGCCTTCACCGGCGCCCGCCTCAACGCGCAACTCGACGCGGCGGCGAAAGCCTATGTCAACAATTCGCGAGGAGCGAGTTTCTCCGAAGCCCGGCTCGTGGTTTCGTCGATTTACGAATGGTTCAAGTCGGACTTTGGCGGCGATGATGTGGGCGTCCTCAGGCATCTCCGCAAATATGCGACTCCGTCTCTGAGGTCGAAACTCGATTCTGTAAGATCGATCAGCAGTCATCAGTACGACTGGTCGCTCAATGATGTCGTGCGGTGAAGCGCGCGCCGAATAATCCTCGGCGCTTCGGCTTGCGATGCAAGGCGGACCCTCATTCGACAACACTATCGATCCCGGAACCACGAACATGAACGAACTTACAGCGCCGGTGCGGCCAAGCTCATACGACAAAAAGGTAGCGTTCGTGCTGCAGGGCGGAGGCGCCTTGGGCAGCTATCAGGCGGGCGTTTATGAGGCGTTGTCGGGCTCGGAATATCAGCCCGACTGGGTGGCGGGCATATCGATCGGTTCTATCAATGCCGCCATCATCGCCGGCAACGCCCCCCAGCGCCGTGTCGCGCGACTTCGCGAATTCTGGGAGGAGATCACGGCTCCGACTGCGCTGTGGGCGTCGGGCCTTACAGGCGCGCTCGGCGTCTGGCAGCGCAAGGCGAGCGGCGTCGCTGCTCTGATGTTCGGGCAGCCGGGCTTTTTTGCGCCGCGCGCGCCTTACGAGTGGTTCGCAAACAACCCGCCCATGAGCTATTACACGACGAGCGCGCTAAAAAGCACGCTCGAGCGTCTTGTCGATTTCGATCGTATCAACGACGCAAGGGAAATGCGGCTCAGCGTCGGCGCAGTCAATGTTCAAACCGGCCGGTTTGCATATTTTGACAGCGAGGAAATTACTATCCGTCCCGAGCATGTGATGGCCAGCGGCTCTCTTCCGCCAGGCTTTCCGCCGATCGGAATCGACGGCGATTTTTATTGGGACGGCGGTCTCGTGTCGAATACGCCGCTGCAATACGTGCTCGACTATTATCCGAGACGCAGCCGCCTGTGTTTCCAGGTCGATGTGTTCCAGGCTTTCGGGCCGCTTCCCGCCAATCTCGAGGAAATCAGCGAACGCGAGAAGGACATTCGCTATTCCAGCCGGACGCGCGTCGGCACGCAAAGCTTTCATGAGCGCCATCAGGTTCGCCACCTCATCAACGAACTTTATGAATTATTGCCGGAAGCGATTAAGGAGGCTCCGCAGGCGCAGCAACTTTATGAATACGCCTGCGTCACCCGCATGGACATTGCGCAGCTCATCTACCGGCCGCTGGAACCCCAAGGCGCGTCTAAAGATTATGACTTCGACCGCAGCCTGATGAATGATCGCTGGTCGCATGGGCTTTCTGACGCGCGTGAAACCCTGCGCGCCTCCCCATGGCTTGCACCCATGCCGAAGGAAATCGGCGTCCGCGTTTTCGACGTGATGCACGACGTTTTGGCGGCGAAATTTGACGCGGCCGCGGAGGAGGACTCGCGGGAGAGGATCCCGCCGCGAGGCGCCGCGCCGATAAGAAGCCAGGCTACGCAATCGCCGGCGTCGGGCGCGGAGCCGGCCTGAGGAGCGACGTATATGGACTTCGAGCATGTGAAGCGCACGGCTTTCGCCATGCCGTTGACCAGCCCCTCCTTTACGCGCGGGCCACATCGTTATTCGAATCGCGAACACATGATTGTCGCCTACCGGACGGACCTGGCGAAAGCGCAAGCCGCCGCGCCCGAGCCGCTTTTTTGCGGCGATGCGATCGTTCGCTTCGAATTCATGCGGATGGAGAGCGCCACGGGCTTTGGACGGTATTCGGGCGCCGCGCAGTCAATAGCCGTCAGTCATGACGGGCAAGCCGGCGCATACACGCACAACATGTTTCTCGACGCCCATGGACCGATTTCCGGCGGGCGCGAGCTATGGGGCTTTCCGCAGAAACTCGCCGTCGCACGGCTTTCCGTGGAGCATGACACGCTCGTCGGCGCGCTTGACTATGGGCCGGCGCGCGTGGCGACCGCAACCATGGGCTACAAGCATCGCGCGCTGGACGACGCGGAGGCGCTGCGCTTCTTACAGGAGCCAGGCTTTCTACTGAAAATCATTCCTCATGTCGACGGGACGCCACGCATCTGCGAACTCGTTCGCTATTTCCGCCGCGACATTGTTGTCAAGGGCGCGTGGAGCGGTCCCTGCGCACTGGAACTGAAGCCCCACGCTCTCGCGCCGGTGAGCGACTTGCCAATTGTCGAGATTATCAAAGGGGTCCATGTGATCGCCGATTTCACGCTCGAACTTGGAGAGGTCGTATTCGACTATCTCGCCGATTGACGCGCATTCGCGAGGGAGCGTTGCAATGAAAGCACAAGAGATTCGCAGGCGAGCCTTTTCCATGCCGCTGCACAGCCCCTCTTATCCTCCGGGGCCCTATCGCTTCGTCAATCGCGAATATTTTATCATTTCCTACCGGACGGATCCCGCCGCGCTCGAAAAGATCGTGCCGAAACCGCTCGAAATTATCGAGCCGATCGTGAAATATGAATTCATCCGAATGCCCGACAGCACCGGATTCGGCGATTACACGGAATCTGGCCAGGTCATCCCGGTGCGCTTCGCGGGCGAGACCGGCGGTTATGTCCACGCCATGTATCTCGACGACGATCCGCCGATCGCCGGAGGACGAGAACTATGGGGCTTCCCCAAGAAGCTCGCGTCGCCTTCGTTGCGGGTCGAACATGACACCCTCGTCGGCGCGCTCGATTATGGTCCGTTGCGAATTGCGACGGGCGCGATGGGCTACAAGCACCGCACGGTGGATGCGGGGGACGCTCTGCGTGGGCTCGGCGAGCCGGGATTTCTGCTTAAAATCATTCCCCATGTCGACGGAACGCCGCGCATCTGTGAACTTGTGCGCTACCGGCTCGGGGATGTCACCCTAAAAGGCGCCTGGAGCGGTCCCGCGAGCCTCGAACTGCATCCGCATGCGTTGGCGCCAGTTGCCGATCTGCCGGTCCTCGAAGCGGTTTCCGGCCTTCATCTCATCGCTGACCTTACGCTCCAACTCGGCGAAGTCACGCATGACTATCTCGCCCGCTGAACCCTCATCGTCGAAGAGGCGCAAATGATTCGCTTTCAGGACAAGGTTGTCATCGTCACCGGCGCTGCGAGCGGCATCGGCAAAGAGATTGCGCGCGCCTTTGCGGCGCAAGGCGCTCGGGTCATTATCGCGGACCTGAAAAAAGACGCGGCCCAGGCCGCTGCGGCGGAAATCGCCGCGTCGGGCGGCGTCGCAATCGGACTTGAAATGGACGTAAGCGACGAGGCGGCCGTCAACGCTAGCGTCGACGCCGCATACGCCGCTTATGGCCGCATCGACGTTCTGGTCAGCAACGCTGGAATTCAGATTGTCCATCCGATCCATGAGTTTCCATTCGACCAATGGAAAACGATGCTTGCCGTTCATCTCGATGGCGCGTTTCTGACGACGAAAGCCTGTCTGAAATATATGTACGAGGCAAGTTCGGGCTCGATCATTTATATCGGTTCCGTCCATTCGAAAGAAGCCTCGCCGCTTAAAGCCGCCTATGTGACAGCCAAACATGGCTTACTCGGATTGGCGCGCGTCGTGGCGAAGGAGGGGGCCAAGCATAATGTCCGCGCCAATGTCGTCTGTCCTGGCTTCGTGCTCACCCCTCTCGTCGAGAAACAAATACCCGAACAGGCGAAGGAGCTTGGGATTGGCGAGGCCGAAGTGATCCAAAATGTCATGCTGAGGGAGACGGTCGACAGCGAGTTTACAAGCGTCCAAGACGTCGCGGAAGCAGTCATGTATTTCGCTGGCGCCAAATCCAACGCGCTTACCGGACAGTCGCTGGTCGTCAGCCATGGCTGGTTCATGGAATAATGGCTCGTCATAAGACGGGGAGCGATACGAAATTGACAAAAGCGAAGCTCGGCGCAGGAGCTATTTCGATATTCTGGATGACGTGGACGGCCTTGTCCGTCGCGCGGGCGGAAAGTCTACTGCTAGATCCTGCAAGAGCGCTGGCTAGCGCGAAGCGGATCGACTTCGTTGGCCGAAACGATTTCAGCGTCGAGGAGAGCGCGCAGGGCGCCATGCTACGTAGCGTCCCTCATAAATCCGCATCCGGTCTTTATCAACCAGTCGAACGAGACGGCGCTGAGCTGACGCGCGTTCGGTGGCGATGGCGCGTCGACCAACTCCAGGCCACGGCAGATTTGCGTAAGCTCGCAACCGAGGATTTCGGCGCAATGATCATGTTCGTTTTCGGCAAGCCGTCGTTTCTCAATCGCGACGTTCCGACGCTGGGCTATGTTTGGACGGCGACGCCCGTGCCCAACGGATCAATTCTCCGCTCCCAGCGATACGAAAGTCTCGCCTATATCCAACTCCGCGGACGCGCCGACATCGGTCTTATGCGCATCGAAGAGCGTGACGTCGCCGCCGACTATAGAAACGTGTTCGGCAAAGAGTCAGGAGAGTTGAAATTCATCGCCGTGTTCAACGACAATGATCAAACGAATGAACCCGCATCCGCCCTGTTTGGCGCCATCGTCGACGCGCATTGACGTTGCGATCGATGGCTTTGTCACGAGTGGATTGCTATTCGAGCGTATCTGACGACGTGCAGTTCAAGGTCCAGATTGAACTAGGGTTGGTCAGCAAAGACGTGTAACCCCGCACTAAATGGATCGCGCTTTACCATTGATGTGACCGACCAGCTGAGACGCTGGAATCGTTTTATGAGGCGGCTGTGAAGGGCGCATAGGCTG
This sequence comes from Methylocystis sp., assembly GCA_050174515.1. Lineage (GTDB taxonomy): Bacteria > Pseudomonadota > Alphaproteobacteria > Rhizobiales > Beijerinckiaceae > Methylocystis. Next base: position 16,346 of record JBFXJV010000003.1, on the reverse strand, counting down.
GTGCAGTTCGCTGTTTTCGCAACCGCGGTCAGCTCCGGGCGCTGTGTCGACGGGGGCTCTAGCTTCGTCGAGCAGTCTTGGACCACTTTCCGAGAAGCGCTTGCGCTACTGGGAACCTTATTGTGAAGACGGCGCCGCCGCCGACATTGTCGTTCACGTCAACGATCCCGCCATGCGCCTTCATGATCTCTCTGACGATCGCGAGCCCGAGCCCTGCGCCGAAGCCCTGCGAGCCCCTTGCGCGCCAGAACCGATTGAAGATGTGCGCGCGATCTTCGAGGCGGACGCCGTCGCCTTGATCGGTGACCTTCACTGAACCATCCGGCTCGACCACCACTACGACTTCCGTCCCCGAATGAGAGTGGATTAGACCGTTTTCCACGAGATTGCGAATTGCGTCCTCGACCGCGTAGCGGTTTCCCTTGACGAAGACAGCCCGCTCCACGCCTTGAGCCGCAAGCGCCACGCCGCGTGCAACTGCAAGAGGGGCCATGTGTTCGACGACCTCGGCGACGACGGCGGTCAGATCGACCTCCGCTGATACATCGAGCTCGGTCGCATCGAGACGGGCGACGCGTAACAGCTGCTCAACCAACCGGCTCATTCGCGCCACATCGAACTTCAATTTCGTAAGTTCGCCATTTCCGTCCAACTGATCGATCCCGGCCGTGACGATGGCAAGCGGCGTGCGCAATTCATGCGCCGCGTCGGCGGTAAATTGACGCTGGACAGCAAAACCCTTCTCCAGTCGATCGAGCGCCTGATTCATTGTTTCTACTAACGGACGGATTTCTCCCGGAAGTTCCTCCTCGGGCAACCGTACGGCTAGGTTGGCGGGATTGATCGCCGCGGCCTCTGACGAGACTTGTCGAAGCGGCCGCAATCCTTGCCGAATGGCCAGAATGCCGATCGCCAACGTTGTTACGGCGACAAGAGGTATCGCCCACGCGATGTCGAAGGCAAATTTGCGCAGCACGACATATACGAATTCGCTTGCATTCGCTGCACAGGCGATCGTGACGGACAGCGCTCCCGCGGCGCTGTCCACCCGCATGGTGATGCCGTGGTAATCTTGCTTGGCGCGCCCAAACTGTCTGAGGTGAAAATGGTTCGCCTCTTTGTCAGCCACGGGCCACTCAGAGACGAGGTTACGAACCTCGGAATTCGAAGCGGCGATGACTTTGCCTTGCGGGTCTCGAATGGCGAAAAAAAATATCTCCGCCGACGAATCGTAAGCCGCCGCTAATTTCCGTGGGAGAATGAATCGCGCTTTCGCATCTTCGCCGACCGTGACGAGGGCCGCGAGATCGGACGCGCGTCGCCTCATATTAAAATCACTCAATAAATTCGCAGTGGCGTAAGCCTGGTAGAGGAGCGCGGCGATGCCGACCAGCGCGGCCAGGAAATAGAGCGCTGCAAGCCGCAACGTCAATTGCAATTCCAGAGATCGGTTGACGAGCAGGCTCATTGCTTGTTTTCACAAAGTAAATAGCCAATGCCTCTGACGGTATGAATTTCAGCGGTGGCTCCGGCTTCGACCAACTTGCGCCGCAGGTGATGGATATGCACGGGAACGGCGTTCGATTCGAGCTCGTCCAAGCCGTAGAGCTTTTCTTCGAGCAGGGCCTTTGGAACAACCCGACCCACACGCCGCATCAGATGTTCGAGAATCGCGATTTCGCGGCGCGGCGGCGCAATTGTCGTATCGCCGACCATCACTTCACGCCCCACGGTGTCGAAAGTGACGTTGCCGGCCTGCAGGATGGTTCCAAGAGCCCTGCCGGGCCGTCGCAACAGCGCCTTGACCCGGGAAATTAGTTCGGCTGTGGCGAAGGGTTTGACAAGATAATCGTCGGCTCCCATGTCGAGGCCGCACACACGATCTTCCACGGAATCACGAGCCGTGAGGATGAGGACCGGCACGTAATTGACATTCGAACGCGTTGCGGCGAGCAATGCGAGGCCGTCGCCGTCGGGCAGACCGAGATCGAGAATTGCAGCATCATAGGGCATGAGCGCAAGCGCTTCGTGACCATCCGCGCAGGTGCCCACGGCGTCAACGACGAAGCCGGCACGGCTCAAGGCGGCTCGCAGCAGCTCGACAAGGCGAGACTCGTCTTCGATCATCAGAATGCGCATTCTGGAACGCCTTGTCTCATTGTTTCCGTTTCTAGGACGCCATTATCAGAGCGCAATTTGCTTGCCGCAATATCAAAAAGGGAGGACTGGCAACCGACCGCTCTTGACGTTCGTCGCTGACACATAAAACTGACTTAAAAATCTTAGGCCAAGCTGAGCCAGGTGCGTTTGACGCGCAGTATTTTGCAAGCGGGAGGCCACGCAGTAATGAAAGGCGGCGTCAGATCGCGCGCACAGTCTTCCGTTAGAGCGTTGGCGTTGGCGGCCACTGTGGGGCTGACCGGATTCGTGGTCGATGCCGCTGCCGACGCACGGAAGCTCGCGCCGCTGCCCGACCCGCCGGCGGTGGACGCAGCCACGGCCGGACTTGGCGGCCTGCTGTTTTTCGACCCGCGTCTTGCCGGCGATACCGGAAATTCCTGCGGCTCCTGCCACGACCCCGCCAAGGGCTGGGGCGACGGAAAGGCCTTGTCTACCGGCTATACAGGGGTCGAGCATTTCCGCAACAGCCCGGCGTTGTTCAACGTCGCCTTCCGCCGAACCCTGACATGGGATGCGCGTCTCGATGGCGCCGACCTCGCGACGCTTACGCGCGACATGGTGACGGAAGCGCACACCATGAACGCCGACACGAGACTCGTGCAGGAACGTTTAAAGCAAGTTCCGGAATATGCCGAGATGTTCAAAGTCTCCTTCGGCGGCGATCCCTACGGCGGCGGAATTTACGCCGCCATCAGCGAATTCCTGAAGACCATCCGCACCGTCAACGCGCCGCTCGACAAATATCTGCGGGGCGATCAGAAAGCGCTCTCGCCTCAGCAATTGGCCGGAAAAGCCGTATTCGAGGGCAAGGGCGGCTGCATCGCCTGTCACAACGGCCCGATGCTCTCCGATGGCGGGACCCACGCGTTGGGAACGCCGGAGAACGCCGCAATCACAACCGAGCCTCTGCGCCACATCACTATGCTGCGCCATTTCGCGAGCCTCGGCGCGCCGAACTTCATGAACCTTCGCGAGGATATCGGCGCCTTCGCGGTGACCAAGGATCCGAGGGATCGCAGCCGCTTCGCCACGCCCTCGCTCTGGGACGTCGGCCAGACCGGGCCTTACATGCACAATGGCGTGTTCACGACGCTTGAAGAAGTGGTCGAATTCTACGACCGGGGCGGCGGTGAGGGAAACAGCGAGCTCAAACCGCTCGGCCTGAGCGGCGGCGAGCGGCAGACGCTGGTCGCGTTCTTATTGGCGATGACGGGCGACAAGCCCACTGTGACGCCGTCGGCGCGGCCGCCGGACTATCAGCTCTGCAAGCCGGGCGAGAATCGACGGCCGGGGAAAGAGCCATGATGCGCCATCGGACGCTCTTGTTTGCTCTGTCGGGAATTGGCGCCGTCGCTTCGCTCTCTGCGGCGTTTGGCGGCGAATATCCGGCGCTGGGACCCTTGCCGCCGGTCAAGGCGCCTACCGACAATCCTGCAACCCCCGCCAAGGTGGAGCTTGGCAAGAAACTCTTCTTCGACGGCCGCCTTTCAGGCAACGGCGCTATGCCCTGCGCGGCCTGCCATCGGCCCGAACTTGGCTGGGGCACAGGCGGCGCCATAAGCTTCGGCTATCCGGGCACGACCCATTGGCGCAATTCGCAAACGATCCTGAACGCGGCCCATTATACGAAGCTCTTCTGGGACGGATCGTCGACCAATCTTGAAAAGCAGGCGTGGGGCGCGGCCGGCGGCGCGGTCGCCGGAAACGGCGACGACGCGATGATGGAGATGCGGCTCGCCTTTGTCCCCGAATATCGACAGGCGTTCAAAGAAGTGTTCGGCACGGACTGGCCGCTGCTGAGCGACGCCTGGAAAGTTATCGCCGCCTTCGAGCGCACGATTGTCTCGGACCCAAAGAAGGTTCCCTTCGACCGCTACATGACGGGCGACAAGACCGCCATTTCGGAAGCAGCCAAGCGGGGTATGGCGCTTTTTCAGGGCAAGGCCAACTGCGTTTCCTGCCATAACGGTCCGCTGCTGTCGGACGACAAGTATCACAAGTTGGGCGTGCCGGAGCCGAAGGAATTCGCGGAAGACGCCGTCCAGCAGATCACGTTGCGCTGGGAATTCTATCAAAAGGGCGTTCCCGAAAAAATCTACCGCGCCGCCGATCGCGACCTCGGCCTCTATTTCACGACGATGCGGCCAGACGACATCGGCAAGTTCCGCACGCCGTCGCTTCGCGAAATCAAATACACCGGCCCCTATATGCACAATGGCGTTCTCGACTCGCTTGCCGACGTGATCGCCTTTTACAACAAGGGCGGCGGTCCAGACGCGGAGACGAAGCCACTCGGTCTCACCGACGCCGAAACGAAAGACCTGCTCGCCTTTCTCGACACGCTCAGCATGGATGAGCCTCTTGTCGTCGCGGACCCCGATCTGCCGCCGACGGCGCCTCTGGCGGACAAAGGACAGCGACCATGAGCGCGCATTCACAAATCCTCGGCGCCTGTCTGAAGCGCCGCGCGTTTCTCATCGGCGGCGGCGCATCCTTCGGCGCGCTCACGGTCCCCGGCTTCGCCGACGCGCGACTGGCGGAGAGCCGCTATCCCGCAAACCGCATCGCCTCGCTGGACGATCTCAAACTCAAGCAGCCGCAGGAGTTCGCCTATCCGAATAACGCCGTCGTCAACGTCCTCGTCAGACTGGGCGAACCCGCAGGCGGCGGTGTCGGGCCGCTGAACGATATCGTCGCCTTCAACGCGGCTTGCACCCATATGGGCGGTCCCGTCGGCGCCGACGCGTTTTAGCCTGCGCACAATGTGCTTGGCCCATGCCCGTTACACCTCACCACTTTCGACCACACCCGTCACGGCATGGTCGTGTCGGGCCACGCAACCGAGAGCCTGCCGCAGATCATGCTGGAGATGCGCGATGGCGACATCTTCGCCGTCGGCGTGATGGGGCTGATTTTTGGCTACGCCGAAAACCCGGGCGGCGCGTAAGGAAGGATATTACTATGGCCACGACGCCCGACATCTACCGCGTGCCGATACCTCCCAAGGATGCGGAAGTGCTGACCACTGCCTGCGCCTATTGCACGGTGGCCTGCGGTTACAAGGTCTTTCGTTGGCCGATTGGCAAGGAAGGCGGCCCGTTAGCCAGTGAGAACGCTCTCGGCGTCGACTTCCCCAGCGCCGGACCGCTCAGTGCCTGGTGTAGCCCGAATCAGCACAATATCGCCTTTCACAGGGGGCAGCCGCATCATGTGCTCGTGCTGCCGGACCACGAAACTGACGTCGTCAATGTCGGCGGCAACCATTCGATCCGTGGCGGCACGCTTGCTCTCAAGGTCTATAATCCCGACTCGCCGACGCGAGACCGTCTCCAGCATCCAATGATCCGCGTCGGCGGCAAATTGGAGCGGGTGTCCTGGGACATGGCGACCAACGTCATGGCGGCGGTCTCGAGGCATGTGCTCGAAAAATTTGGCCCGACGGCGTGGGGCATGAAAACCTATTCCTATGAGTTTTTCGAGAACACCTACGCCATCGCCAAGCTGGTCGACACGTCCATCGGCACGCCGGCCTATGCGCCCCACGACAAGCCGGGAAACACGGAAGACGCCACCGGTCTCGACGATTCTGGCGTCAATTCCTTTGCGGCGTCATACGAGGACTGGGGCGATTGCGACGTGGCGTTTCTTTCGGGAGTCGATCCTTACGAAACCAAGACGACGTTATTCACGAGCTGGATGATGGGAGGCGGCGCCCCCGACAAGAAACTGATTTTCGTCACGCCGCACAAGACCATGGGCGTCGCCTACGGTCTCCAGAACGGCGGCTTGTGGCTGCCGGTGATCCCTGGCTCCGATACGGCGCTGCACCTGGCGCTTGCGCGCATCATTGTCGAAAACGGCTGGCAGGATCAGCAATTCATCGACGCCTGGATCGCCAACAAATGGGAGATCGAATCCGGCTACGGGCGCGGAACGCGCAACACGCGCTGGCAATGGCGCACCACCATGAGTCCGGCGATCCAGAGCGACTGGGAGGACTACAAGAAATTTCTCCTCAAAGAAGAGGCGGCGCGGCTCGAAAACGCAGCGGCGATCACCGGCCTCGATCCCGGCTCGATCGTCAAGGCGGCGGAGATGATCGCCAAGCCGCACGCCGACGGTTCGCGGCCGAAGTCGTCTTTCATGCTGGAGAAGGGCAACTACTGGTCCAATAATTACATGAATTCGGCGTCGCTCGCCGCCCTGGGGCTGATCTGCGGCGCCGGCAACCGGCCTGGCCGCGTCATCAGCCGCGGCGGCGGCCACCAGCGCGGCGGCGCGGTCGCTGGCGGTGGCCGCGATTGGCTGTCGCCTGAAAAATTCCCTGGCCGCCGAAAGAAGGCGCTCAATGTCGACCGCTGGGTCATCGACGGAAATCTGCGATTCATGTGGGTGATCGGATCGACCTGGCTTCCGACAATGACAGCGAGCCAGGAGCTGGCCCGCCGCGTCGCCGAATTGACGCGGGGCAATCCCCACCAACCCACGAGCCTGGACGAGAAGGAAATTATCGACGCGCTGATTCGCCGCGTGGAGTCCGGCGGCATGGTTCTGGTCGATTCCGACATCTACCCGGTCGAGCCGCTCAACACCGATTACGCCGACATCGTCCTGCCCGCCGCCGGCTGGGGCGAGCATGATGGTTCGCGCTGCAATTCCGAGCGGCGGCTGCGTCTCTATTCGGCCTTCAATGATCCGCCGGGGGAAGCCAGGCCGGACTGGCACGCAGTTGCGCAGTTCGCGAGGAAAATGGGATTCGAAGGCTACGCCTGGAAGGACGCGAACGACGTTTTCGCCGAGGCGGCCCGCTGGAGCCGCACGGGCGTCCTCAATTATTACGCCCTGGTTGCGGAGGCGGAGAAGCGCGGCGTGCGCGCGCATGAAGCATTACGCCAATATGGAACTACCGGCATTCAGACGCCGATCCGCGTCAAGGAGGGAAAGCTCGTCGGAACGCCGCGCCTGCATGACGCGACCAATTCATGGGGCGAGATCGAGGGTCCGACAAACGACGTGCGCTGGCTGTATTCGTTCGACACCCATAGCGGCAAGGCCTTGCTGCTCAAGTCGTCATGGAGGGATTTTCCCGGCTGGATCGATTTCTATGAGGCGATCAAGCCCCGCGCCGAAAAAGGGGAAATCTGGGTGACGAGCGGCCGCTTCAACGAAATCTGGCAGTCCGGCTTCGATGACCGCCGCAAGCCCTATCTGGCGGCGCGATGGCCGCACGCCCAGATCATCGTCAATCCCGAGGACGCGCACCCTCACGGAATCGAGAGCGGCGATTTCGTCGAAGTGCTCAATGACGAGGTGTTTGTTCAGACAGGCGAACCGATCGGCGTGCGTCGCGATGACCTCACCTTCTCAAATCTTCGCGCGACCGGCCATATCAAAGTGACGGAGGGCCGATTTACCGCCGTGGCGATCGTGAGCAATGAAATTCGTGCCGGCGTCGCCAAGGCCATATTCGTGGGCGGCAAGTCCTGGGCGAACGCCGTCGTCCATTCAGTGCCTGATCCAATCTCCGGGAATTACCGTTACAAGCTCGGCCGCGGCGCCCTTCGAAAGATTGGCGAGTCGCCATACAAACGCTCGTTCGATAGAATGTCGCTGAAACCGAGGGATATCATCTGAAACGGGTCGGCGCCGGCGCCCGACGCGCTTCAATGTTGCATGGACGTGGTTGCCCCTCTGCACCATCACAGCCGACCAAGAAGGCGCTGCGTCCCCCAAATTGCCTCCAAAGGATCCGATTGGCGGGACGCGGATTTCAGTTTGTGGTGATCGAAGCCGCGTGTTTCACACGTCGGTGTTCACGCGGCCTCCCATATGCGCGCCGCAAACACATCATCCACGGGCGTATGGAAGACGTGGTTCGCATAATTGCTGATCGTCTTGACGCTGATGGCGAGGATGATTCCGAGAATATTTCTCTCGCTGTATCCCGCGGAGAAGAATGCCTGTGCGTCGGCCTCGTTTGGACGCCCGCGCTTTTCGAGCATGATCCGTGTGAACTCAGCGAGCGCCCGCAGCTTGGAGTCGGGAATTGGCCGGCCGTCGCGGATGGCGTCCGTCACATCGGGCGGAACCTTCGACATCTTGTCGGCGACAAAGCTGTGCGCCGCCATGCAGTAGTGGCACCCGTTCCAGCGGCTGATGACGAGAAAGATCACCTCTTGCTCGACGGGAGTGAATCCGCATTCCTGACGAAAGGCCGCATAGCCGGAGGAATAGGCTTCGTATAGCGCCGGCTCATTTGCCATGGCGCCATACATTTTTGGCGTGAACCCCATTTGTCTTTTAGCGGATTCGAGCAGGCTCCGGGCTTTTCCAGTCGCCGTCTCGATCGTGAGGAGGGGGAGATCTTTAATTCGATATGTGTTGCTCATTGCGTTCGCTCTCCGACTAACGATTCGCCAGACGACGAAGATCGGCGTCCGTCATGGGCTGGCCGCCGACCCCCCAGGCGCCGGGGGCCACGTCCTCGACGATGACCCACGTCACGTCCCTCAGGCCCTCGCCTTCCACCGCCAATACGGCCTCCGTCACCCCCGAGATGAGTTCCTTCTTCTGATCAGGCGTCAGATAGCCGCCGATTCCCTTGATGTTCACGAGTGGCATGTCGCTGCTCCTTCGGCTTAGCGTCGATGGAGCAATATCCACATGTATTTGCGTTGTGCACAAGTAGGCACTAATATTATCAATAGTGGCATCTTTGATACCTAAGGGAGCCTGCATGAGGAAACAGCGACATCAGACCTACACATGCTGCCCCCTCGAAGCGGCGCTGGACGTGATGGGAAGCAAATGGAAGGCGACGATCCTCTTTCGCCTTCTCGACGGTACAAGGCGTTTCAATGAACTTCGCAGGCTAATGCCGAATGTTACGCAGAGAATGCTGACCCTTCAGCTACGCGAGCTCGAAGCTGACGGCATGATCCTGCGCAAAGTTTTCGCGGAGGTGCCCCCCAAGGTCGAATACTCCCTGTCCGATTTGGGCAGGACATTGGAGCCGTTGCTGCGAGAGCTCTATCAATGGGGCCAAACGCACATACAGCGAAAACAGCCTGAGGCCAGTCTGGAGCCCGCCTCAAACTCGATTGAAAAGAAGGTCCGCCGCTCAAGCAATTGAGCAGCGCTCTTCTTTCTGCGCCGAGGGTCAAAACGGCATGTCTACCCCCCGAGACGACCGCGCGAGGTTGGAGCGCGAGGAACGCTGGCGGCAACTGATGCGCGCCGCTCAAGATGGCGACAATGCCGCCTATGCGACATTGCTGTCCGAAATCCTTCCTGCTCTCCGAAGGTTGGTCGCATACAGGTGGCCGACCGCGCCGGACGTCGAAGACGTCGTCCAGGAAATTGTGCTGTCGGTTCACACCGTCAGGCACACCTACGACCCCACGCGCCCTTTCATGCCGTGGCTCGTGACAATCGCGATTCGCCGGACGATCGACGCGGCGCGCCGCCGGACAGCTCGATCCGCGAATGAAACAACGGTCGACATCATGCCCGAAACCTTTTCGGGAGACGACGCGAAGAACGAGCAGGAGATCAGCGATGACCAAGAGGCGATACGGCGCGCCCTGGCGCAATTGCCAGACGGGCAACGTCAGGCGGTGGAGCTGATGAAAGTGCAAGGTCTGTCGCTCCATGAGGCTTCCGCCGTGACCGGCAAGAGCGTGGCGTCGTTGAAGGTCAGCGTGCATCGGGGGCTCAAGACGATGCGCGAAGTGTTGAAAAGAGACACGCAATGAATTCCGAAGAACTTATTCGTCGCCTCGCCGCAAGCGCCAAGCCCGTCCGCCGTTTGCCGCATCCCATGTGGCGCGCAATGATGTGGTTTATGCTTTCTCTCGCCTATGCGGCGGGTCTGGTGTTCGTCATAGGGTTGCGTGGGGACTTCTCAGTTCGAATCGCGGAACCGCGCTTCTTGATCGAGCTCTCGGCCGCCATTCTGACGTCGATGATGGCGGCTGCTGCCGCGTTTTGCTCGACTTGCCCCGGCCGGCCGTTGTGGGAGCGCCTGGCGCCTTTCCCGTTTTTGCTCGTCTGGCTGGCGTCTCTTGGCGAAGGCTGCTGGCGCGATTGGACGCTGCATGGATTTCAGGGTCTCGCCATTCAGCATGAATTTAGCTGCTTCTGGAAAATCGTCGCGACAAGCGCGGCGCCGCTAGTCCTGATCCTGGTTATGGTTCGCCGGGGCGCGCCAATTGCGCCTTATCTGACGACGGGTCTTGCGACGCTCGCCGCCGCGTCGCTGGTCGCGGCGGCAATGCTCCTGTTCCATCAGCAAGAATCGAGCGTCATGGTGCTCGTCTGGCAGTTCGGCTCGGTCCTTGTCCTCTCAGGACTTGCTGCGCTCTTCGGTCGGCATGTCCTGTATTGGCGAACCGTCGATAAGCGTTCGCTCGAAAATCAAACGACACCTCACTGCTAACGGGATTACGCCGAAAGGGTAACGGTCGGCTGAAAAGGCGCGCTCATGAACATTCAGGTCGTTAAGGATTATTACGGCAAGATCCTTCAGGGATCGCAGGACCTCAAAACCAAAGCGTGTTGCACACCGGACAATATGCCGGAGCGCGTCAAAGCGCTCCTGTCGAACGTCCATGACGAGGTGCTGGCGAAATATTATGGCTGCGGCCTCGTCGTTCCGGAGCTTTTGCAGGGACGCCGCGTCCTGGACCTTGGTTGCGGATCGGGTCGCGATGTTTATGCGCTTGCCCAACTCGTCGGACCGTCGGGCGAGGTCGTTGGCGTCGATATGACGCCGGAGCAGCTTGTGGTCGCTGAGGCGCATGCCGACTGGCATATGTCGAAATTCGGCTTCGATCGGCTGAACGTGCGGTTTCTCAGAGGATATATCGAGGCGCTCAATACGCTCGGACTGGAACCGGGCAGCTTCGACGTCGTCGTATCGAATTGCGTCGTCAATCTGTCGATCGACAAGCCGGCGGTCCTCGAAGGCGTCTTCGACCTGCTCAAGCCTGGGGGCGAATTTTATTTCGCCGACGTCTATGCCGACCGGCGGCTTGAGGAGGCGGTGCGCGGGGATCACGTTCTGTATGGCGAATGCCTCGGCGGAGCGCTCTATTGGGGGGATTTCCTCGCCCTGGGAAGGTCCGCGGGCTTTGGTGATCCGCGTCTCGTGACAAGCCGGCCACTTGAGATCACTGACCCGGGAGTCGAAGAAAAAATTGGCGCGGCGCGCTTCTATTCGGCGACATATCGCCTGTTTAAGATCGATGCGCTCGAGCCCGCCTGCGAGGACTATGGTCAGGCGGTGATTTACAAAGGCGGCGTTCCGGAAGCGCCGCATGTGTTCTCGCTCGACAGCCATCACGCGATGGAAAAGGGGCGGATTTTCCCGGTCTGTGGCAATAGCTGGCGGATGCTGAAGGAAAGCCGCTTCGCGCCGCATTTCGAGTTTATCGGCGATTTCTCCCATCATTACGGCGTGTTTCCCGGCTGTGGGACGAACATCCCCTTCTCCCCCGACGCCAGTCGCGGCGGCGAATTCGGCGACTGCTGCTGATGTCGGTCTCATGGTTTCGCGGAAAGGACCGACGCGCGTTGGCGTCTATCGGCCGCATTTGTGCGGTCTATATCGCTTTTTTTTCGTCGTCTCTCGGGCATGCGGCCGACAAACGGCTCGTGCTGACTGGCTCAAGCACCGTGGCGCCGCTCGCGGCGGAGATCGGCAAGCGGTTCGAGGAGCAAAACCCCAGCATCCGCGTCGACGTGCAATCGGGCGGTTCCTCTCGCGGTGTCGCCGACGCCCGCTCAGGCCTCGCGGACCTCGGCATGGCGTCGCGCGCGCCGAACGCCGACGAGACGGACCTGCAATTCTTTACGATCGCGCGCGACGGCGTCGGGATCATCGTGAATACGAATAATTCGGTCCGGTCTCTGACGGACGAGCAGATTGTCGCGATCTACACCGGAAAAATCACCGATTGGAGCAAAGCTGGCGGCGCAGCCGGACGGATTACGGTCGTCAACAAGGCTGAGGGCCGGTCGACCCTCGAACTGTTCCTCCACTATTTCAAACTGAAGGGCGGCGACGTGAAAGCGCATGTCATTATCGGCGAGAATCAGCAAGCCATAAAGACGGTGGCCGGCAATCCTGGCGCCATCGGCTATGTGTCGATCGGTTCGGCGGAATATGAGGCGGATCACGGCGCTCACATCAGGCTCTTGCCGATGAGTGGCGTCGCGGCGTCTGTTGAGAATGTTCGAAGCGGATCCTTTCCGCTCGCCCGCCCACTCAATCTTGTTAGCAAAGGAGAGCCCGGAGCGGTTGCGAGACGTTTCATCGATTTCGCTCGATCGAGGAGCGTTGATGACATTGTCGAATCGCAGTTCTTCGTCCCGGTCGCGCCGTGATACGCGACTTGTCGCGGCCGCGGCATCGGCCGCGCTCGGCTCGTCCGCCATATTCGTGTTGATCGTCGGCTTCCTTCTGAAGGAATCGTGGCCGGCGCTATCCACGATTGGTCCTGCGCGATTTCTCTTCGACCCGGCGTGGCGCCCGACCGAGGGCCTTTTCGGCCTCACCCCCATGCTGTCGGCGTCGCTTGCGGCTTCGGTCGGCGCGGTTATCCTCGCCACGCCGCTCGGAGTCGGCTCGGCGATTTTCTGCCGCCATTATGCGCCGCCCCCGATCGGATGGATTCATCGCTGGTCAATGGCTCTCTTGTCTGGCGTCCCATCTGTCGTCATCGGACTTTGGGGGTTGACCGCCATCGTCCCGCTAATCGGCCGCTTCGAGCCGCCCGGCGCCAGCCTGCTCGCCGGGATTCTGATCCTGACAGTGATGATTACGCCGACCATCGCTTTGATGAGCGGGGCGGCGCTGGATTCCCTCCCTGATGTATATGAGCAGGGCGCGGTGGCGTTGGGATTGTCGCGCGAGGCGACGCTGGCGCATGTGCTGCTTCCCGCCGCGCGCGGCGGCGTCGCCGCCGGCATTCTGCTTGCCGCGGCGCGCGCCCTTGGCGAGACGATGGCGATCGTCATGGTCAGCGGCAATGTCGTGCAGGCGCCGTTGAGCCTATTCGACCCAGTGCGCACGCTGACGGCCAATATTGCGCTGGAGATGGCTTACGCGACCGGAAGCCACCGCGCCTCGCTGTTCGTTTCCGGACTGATCCTCACAGCTCTTGTCATCGCACTGGCGGCGGCAGCCTGGCGCCTTTCGGGGGACCGCTGTCATGGATGAGGTTGCAAGACCCCAGGCGGCGTCGACAACGCTGCCGACGTCCTCCCTGCGTGACGCGCTGTACGGCTTCGGCATTTGCATCGCCGCCCTGCTTGTCGCCGCGATGTTTTTCTGGCTGCTCGCCGATCTGGCGCGGCAGGGCGTGGGCCGCCTCGACTGGACCTTTCTCACCACTCCGCCCCGCAATGCGGGGCGCGATGGCGGTCTCGCGCCCATCCTCGTCTCGACATTTCTGATTGTCTTTGTGGCGATGGCGGTCGCGGCGCCGCGCGGCGTCGCCACGGCAATTTTCCTTTCGGAATTCACGCCCGCAGGCGGACGCTTGGCGCGCTGGATGAGTCTCAGTCTGGACGTCCTCGCGGGAACGCCCTCCATCGTATTCGGTCTCTTTGGCGGCGCATTCTTTTGCGTCTTTCTGGGTCTCGGTTTTTCGATTCTCTCGGGCGGCATGACCCTCGCGTGCATGGCGCTTCCTATCCTGATCCGCACGGTCGAATCAGGACTGCGGTCTTCGCCGATCGAGTGGCGTCTCGGCGCCGCCGCTCTTGATCTCTCACGCGCGACCCTTCTCTGGCATGTCCTGCTGCCCGCCGCCGCGCCGTCGCTCACCACCGGCCTGAGCCTTGGAATTGGCCGGGCGGTGGCGGAAACGGCGGCGCTCATTTTCACAAGTGGCTATGTCGATCGTATGCCGTCATCTCTCTTCGACTCCGGCCGAGCGCTTTCCGTCCATATCTACGATCTCACGATGAATGTCAGCGGCGGCGACGCCAACGCCTATGCCTCGGCGCTCGTTCTGATCGCCTTCCTGATCGCCGCGAACAGTCTCGCATTTTGGCTCTCAAACAGAATATTCGGCCGAAGGATGGCCCGCGCATGATCGCGTACATTGCAGACACAGACGCAACAGCCGGCTCCGGCCGCGCCGCCTATACCCTCGGCCCGCTGGCGGCCGGGCCTGCCTGCTGCGAGCTGAGGCCGCAGATTAGCGTCGAGAATCTGACGCTGGCGTATGATGGACGCGCGGCCCTCGAGAATGTGAGCCTCGATATCTTCCGCGGTTGCGTCACGGCGCTGATCGGTCCGTCAGGCTGCGGGAAGACGAGTTTCCTGTCGAGCCTCAACCGGCTGAGCGATCTCATTCCGGCATGCGAAGTCAAAGGGCGAATTCTTTTCGATGGCCAGAATATTCATGATCAGCTCACCAATGTCCGGTCGCTGCGGCGTCGCGTCGGAATGATCTTCCAACGGCCCAATCCGTTTCCGCTCTCCATCCGACGCAATCTTGAGATGCCGCTGAAGGAGCATGGCGTTCGGCGCCGCGCCGATCTCGATGAGACCGTGTGGCGGTCGCTCGTCGACGTCGGCCTTTGGGAGGAGGTCAGGGATCGGCTCGACGCTCCCGCGCTCGCGCTGTCCGGCGGACAACAACAGCGTCTGTGTATCGCCCGCGCCATCGCGCTGCAGCCGGACGTCCTGCTGATGGACGAGCCGTGCAGCGCGCTCGATCCCGTTTCGTCGACAATCGTCGAAGATCTGATCGCGAGTCTGCGAGGCGGCTACACGATTGTCATCGTCACGCATAATCTGGCCCAGGCGCGCCGCATCGCCAATTATGCCGGCTTCTTCTGGGTGAAGGATCGTGCCGGCGTGCTGATCGAATTTGATCATTGCCAGCGAATTTTTGACTCGCCGCGCCATGAACTGACGGCGGCTTATGTTGGCGGGCGAAGGGGTTGAGGCGCGCGCTACGGAAGGCCGGGCGAAGCAGTCAGCCTTACCGAAGGGCCTCCCGACCGATGACGTAGAGTATCTTGACGCCGGCGCCGATGACGCCCCTAAGCGTGCCCGAAATCTTTGACGCCCCGATGCGTCTTCGGTAGCGAACCGGAACTTCGAGCGTGCGCAAGCCATGTTTCGCTGCGCGCGCCTGCATCTCCACCGTCCAACCGTAATTCTCGTCGGTCAGCGACAGTCGACTGAGGGCGTCGCGCCTTATGGCGCGGAAGGGTCCGAGATCCGTATAACGCACGCCCCAGATCCACCGCATCAGCAGGCAGGCAAGCCAATTTCCAAACAATTGCTGCGGCGTCAACGCGCCCGCTTCCCTTTTTCCCAGCGTTCGTGATCCAAGGACAAGATCGGCGGCGCCATCGGCGATAGGCGCGACGAGCGCCGACATGTCGGCCGGATCGTCGCTTGCATCGCCGTCCATGAAAACGATCACATCCACGGATGGCATGACCGAGAGCGCGGTCAGACACGCGCGTCCATAGCCGTGGCGCGGCTCCGTGACGACGACAGCACCCAGATCTCTCGCAATCTTGCCCGAACCATCACTCGACTGGCCATCGGCGACGACAACGATCTTCACCCAATCGGGAATCGCAGACAACACCACCGGCAAAGCGGCGGCTTCGTTCTTCACCGGAATGACGACCCCGATGGAAAGATCGCCCGGCGCAACGGCGTTGTTCATGTGCGGCTCGCGCAGTGCGTCTTCTGGTCATGAATTCGGCGCCACAGAAGCCAAGCCCAGACCGGCGCCGCGTGCAAAATTGCGACCCCGTTCTGAAACAGCGCGCGCTCGCCCATGGCCGCCATCGGAAAGAACAGATAATAAACAGGAAGCGTCACGGAAGCCAGAAGCAGCGGCCAGCACTGTACAGCGGCTGCAAGCGGTAGGAACCACAGCGCATACCAGGGGAATTGCGCCGGGGACAGATAGAAAACCGTTGCGGCGACGATGAGCGCGCGGCTGAGAAAGTCGCGCAAATCATCGACCGGACGCATAGAGATGAAGACGGCGACGGCCGCCGCGGAGCCGCCAGAAAGATAACGCAAGGTTTTTGCCGTCCAGCGAGAATCGTCGCCACTGACGCAGTCGAACAGCCTGCACAGCCATGCAAAGGGCGCATTGTTGTTTTGCCAGTGCACTGCATAG
>JBFXJV010000002.1:0-28141 GCA_050174515.1 Methylocystis sp. | reverse complement strand
AGCGAACCGAGGACATAGGCGTTGTTGAATCCAAGCAGCAGCGTCCAATGAAAGGTCATGAGGAACGGGATGAGCGGCTGCGAAAATATCTTGCCGTGATGCTGGAAGAGACGCTGCCCCTTGACCTTCGCTGTGTAAGGATCGACGAACAGCTGATAAACGTCGGTCTCTAAATCGTCCGTCTCGACCATATAGGTTATCGCCGCGGCCGATCCCGGTTGGCGCGGCATCGTCAGTCTTTCCGCCTTGCCGTCGGCCGGCATCGCCGCGAGCGCGGCGCCGAGAATTTCGTCTGGCGAGCGGTAAGCCGCCTGCGCTGGCGAATCGACGCGCATGATCGAAGCGTTCAGCATTTCGTCGATATTTTCGCGAAACGCCAGAACGGCGCCGCTCAGCCCTACGAAAACAAGCACCGCCCCGACGAAGAGGCCGATGGTTCGATGAACCTGCAAAAAGACCTTGCGCGCAACTTCGCGCCGCCGGCCCACGCGCAACGGCGACGCCGCACCTTTGAGGCCGGCTTCGGTCGTTCTCTCAACCATTTTGCTAACTTCGGTCCGCCCGCGCGCTCGCGCCTCACCGCATCTAATCCCACCCGTTTCGGGCGACGTTGTCAACTGAACCTGCGTGTCTCGGGCGATGCAATGTCGGACATGCCATTTCGCAAAATGCTTTGAACCAATGATCCGCTCGGCTTCTGCACGCGGCTTTCTGGCGCTTACTGCTTTAGCGACGGCGCATTCTTTGCGATGTCGTCACTTCCTCTCGCGCCGTCGATCAACGACCATGTAAACGATTCCGCCAATCGCGATGATTGCCCAGGTCACAACCGCCAGGAGCCAAGTTTGTCCGCTCCACATTTCGCCTTCCCGCGAATTGCGGCCTCAAGTCCCGCATCTGCCTGGCTGAGATTCGCAACGCTTTGCAGAGTCCCAGCCCGCGCGCGGAACTTGAGGCGACTTCATGGTCACGCCGCCCTGGTATGAAAAATATAGAACTCGATCATACCGGAAATGTCAAGCATTTCCGCTCCAGACACGGGGTTTATCGGAAGCTCGCCGCAAATTACGAGAGGAAAATGCGTCGCGCATGATGCGCGAATTGCTCCGACTCCCGCAAAGTTCTCCTTTAGTTGCCATTATCTTCAGCTAGTGCTTGCGCTACCCTCGGGAGCGCGAATCATTCCAAGAGCTCTTGAGCAGAGTCAAAAAAGAGAAAAGGAGGAAAAATGAAAAAGGATGTGTGCAAGGGAGCGACGCTGGCCGTCGCCGCTGTTTCAATCGTTCTGGCCGGCGCCGCGCCGCCCGCCAAGGCGGCCTCAACCGGCAAGGTGCATTGCCTCGGCGCCAACAGTTGCAAGGGCAAGTCCGATTGTCATACGCCGAAGAACGCCTGCAAGGGCATGAATTCCTGCAAGGGCCAGGGCTGGATCTTCAAGGAGTCCGACTCCGCCTGCGAAGCGGCGGGCGGGAAGGTTCTCGACTGATCCATGCGAGCGTTAGGAAAAGAGTGCGCTCCGGCCCGAGCCATTTGGCCCATGGTCAGAGTTCGGGCGTTCATAGCGGCGATCTTGCCGGGCCGAAATCGCCGCTAGTTTAAGCCCCGTCTTCGGTATGAAAGACGGGAGACAGCCCATGTCGACAATGGTCGGGCGCTCGAATTGCCGCGAGCGCGCCGCTTTGGCTGGATCGACGATATCGGCGGTTGCGCGACGGCGCTTCTCGCGGTTTTCGGATTGGCGGGTCTCTATGCGCCGATCCTGACGGCGATGAACGGCGGTCGCAGCAGCCTGCCAGTAGCTCGTGGCTATCGATGGAAAACGGCAATCGCCAACAGGAGCGCGAGCAACACGCAGAGCGTCTGCCAGAAGATTAACGGATTGCGTTCATAGAGCGACTTCTTGCGCGGCGTCAGCGGCTGTGCGCGCGCCGAACCGTTCTCGAGTTCGAAGGCGAATTCCAATACGTCGCCAAATCGATCGCCGCGCTCGACGCCGATCGCCTTAAGGATCGCCGCGTCGAGCCAGGCGGGAAGATCGGGCCTCTTGAGCGCGAGCGGCAGGGGCTTTGTGAAGCGCGGTCTGCTGAAAGGTTCGATTTCGCCGTAAGGATAGCCGCGGCTGAACATGCGATAGACCGTCACCCCGAAGGCGAATTGATCCGACGCTTCGTCGCCAGGGGCGCCGTCGAAAAGCTCTGGCGCCATATAGCTCGGCGTACCGGGCGCATGCGCTTGCGGCAAACTCTCGAGATTGGCGGCGCGGCAGACGCCGAGATCGACGAGCCGCAACCCGCCGTCCTTCAGCAGGATGACATTCTCCGGTTTGATATCCCGGTGGATGACGCCGGAGCGATGCAACGTCGCGATGGCGCGCGACAGTCGCGCCGCGATCGCTACGCCTTCCGCAAGATCGATTCGCGGCTCGCGACGCAGCCGCTCCTCCAGAGTCTCGCCATCATAAAAGGGCATGACGGAATAGAGTCGGCTTTGTCGGCCTGGCAGCAGTTCGATCACTTCGCCGACGAACGGACTTCTCACCCGAGCCGCGACCCAGGCTTCATTGACGAAGGCCATTCGGTAGGAGTCGTCATCGGCGACGCGCGGATGCGGAAACTTCAGAACGACCGACTTTCCGTTCTGCAGATCAGTCGCCCGCATCAGTCGGCTGTAACGGCCTTCGGAGAGAAGCCCGTCAATCCGA
The DNA here is from genome assembly GCA_050174515.1 of Methylocystis sp. Classification (GTDB taxonomy): domain Bacteria; phylum Pseudomonadota; class Alphaproteobacteria; order Rhizobiales; family Beijerinckiaceae; genus Methylocystis. The sequence continues at coordinate 25,440 of JBFXJV010000002.1, read as the reverse complement.
AAATCGTCGACCACATCGCCGATCGACGGCAGTTCGCGAATCGGCAGGCCCGCAACAGCGCGTGACAAGGCTTGCTCGTCGGCCGGCGGCACGTCGACGACGTCGATGACAAGCGCCGTGACATTGTCATTGCTGCCCAGCTCCAGCGCCGCATCAACGATCCGCTCGGAGGTTTCCTGCGGCGCGCGCCGTTCAGCGAGAAACGCGCTCAACCTGCTATCGGCCAATACGCCATGCACGCCATCAGAACACAGTAGAAATCGATCATGGAGATTGAGACTGTGCAGCCCCTGATCGAACAGCAGCGAATCCTCGAAACCCACGGCGCGACGCAGCACATGCGCGAAATCGCCCTGGCCGAAGGTGTGATCCTTGGTCAATCTTTCGATTCCGTCGCCAGCCAGTCTATAGATGCGCGTGTCGCCGACATGGAGGATGAAGGCGCTGCGGCGCGACAGGATCAGCGCGCTGAATGTCGTCGCCATTCCTTCCAACGCAGGGTCGACTCTCGACTGAGCCGCGATCCATCCGTTCGCCGCTTCGAGCGAGCGGGCGGCGGCGCGAGCGACGCCCAATGTCTCCGGCTGCGCATAATAGCCGTCGATGAACGCGCGCACTGTCGTTTCAGCGGCCGCGCGCCCGCCTTTGTGACCGCCGACGCCGTCGGCGACGGCGGCGACGACGCCTTGCAGGGCGCCGCCGCTCGGACCGAGGCAAAAGGCGACATAGTCCTGATTGTCGGGACGCCGGCCCTTTCGCGTGGCAAAGCCCGCTTCGACGTGTAGAACATGCGCGACGCGGACCGCCACGAGGGTTTCTCAGCTCAGATGCGCGCGCCGGAAACGGCGCCCCAGGTCGTGCGCCAGCGCGTCTTCACGAAGATCAACCCTACGAGACCGAGCAGCGCAAGAAAACCGAAGAAGCCGAAGCCGGCCATGAAGCCGCCGGTCGCTCCCTTGGAAAGAGCGAGAGTCTTTGCGAGGAAGTAGCCGCCGAATCCGCCCGCCGCGCCTACGAGCCCGGTCATCGCGCCGATCTCGCGGCGAAAGCGCTGCGGCAGCAGCTGAAACACCGCGCCATTGCCCATGCCCAGAGACAGCACGCCGATGGAGAACAACGCCACCGCCGCAAAGGCGACGGGCGGTAGCTGCAGCAGGCTCCATCCAGCGACGCCCTTCGCCGGCGCCGGTCCGGCCGGAAGAAAGGCGACGGCGAAATAGCAGGCGGAGACGATAAGGAAGAGGAAAGACAATGTCTTCACCCCGCCAATGCGGTCCGCGATATAGCCGCCGACCGGCCTGAATCCCGAACCGAAAGCGACGATCAGCGCGACCATCAATCCCGCGGCGACTCCCGTCGCGTGATATTGCGTGGTGAAATAGAGCGGAAGCGCCGAGGCGAGACCGACAAAGCCGCCGAAGGTGATGAAATAGAAGAACATGAACCAGCGGCTGTCTGAATCCGCAAGCATTCTGCCATAGCCGGAAAGGTCAGTCTGCGTTTTCGCGCCGGGCGCGTCCTTAGCGGCGAATGAATAGATGACGAGCACCAGGACCATCAGCGCCAGCAGAACGCCATAGACCGTCCGCCAGCCGTAAGCCTCGGCGATCGACGGCGCGAACAGCGTGTCGAGCACGACGCCCATATTGCCGGCGCCGGCGACGCCCATCACCAGACCCTGATATTGCGGCGGATACCAACGGCCGGCCTGCGGCAAAGCGACGGCGAAGGAGGCGCCGGCGAGTCCGAGCGAAAGACCGAAAAGCGCAATCGCTATGGAACTCGTCAGTCCAAAGACGCAGACGAGAGATACGGCGAACATCACGACCGTTTGCGCGGCGATGCCCGTCATCTTGGGCCCGATCGCGTCTGACAGCAGACCGAGCGGAACGCGAAAAAACGCCCCTCCCAAAACGGGAATCGCCACCAGCGAGATCTTGTCCTCGACCGAGATCGGCATGTCCTTGGTGATGTAAATCATCAGCGGACCGAGCGAGACCCACGCCATGAAGCTGATGTCAAAATAAAGGAAGGCCGCAAGCAGCGTGGGCCAGTGACCGGCCTTCCTGAAGTCCGCGAGATTCATACGATGCTCCTTTGTTGTTTATGCGTGTTGCCCAGTCGTCGTCCGAGTTGTCTTCGAAGTCGTCGACGACGTTGCGGCGGAACAGACCTTGATGAGACGTTCGATTTCCGGCCGGCACGAACCGCAATTTGAGCCTGCGCGGATGGCCTTGCCGATGTCGGCGGCCGAGCGGCAACCCTGCGCGATCGCGGCTTCGATTTTCTTCTGGCCGACGCTGAAGCATGAGCAGACGAGCGGGCCGTCATTGGCGGATGGCCGGTCCGAACGACCGGACAGGAGCGACAGCCGCTCCGCGCCATCGAGGCGTTCGCGGGCGAAGAGTTCGAGCGCCAAGTCCCAAGACGGCGAATGCGGCGCGAGAGACCAGATCAGCGCCGCGCGTTCGTCGACGATGGCGGCGCCAGAGAAAAGGCCCTTCGTTTCATCGATCAACTGGATCACGTCTTCGCTCGCCGCAGCGACGCGAATGAGCTCCGCCCAATCGCCGTCTTCGAGATCGCCGGCGACGCGATAGCCAAAGCCTTCGGAGACGGCGACCCTCGTCCACCATACGTCCCGAGGCAGAGCCATCGGTCGACGGGAAAGCAGGAACCCCTGACGCTCGAAGCGCGCCGGGTTCATTACCGCCGGCGTCGCCTTCGCTTCCGGCTGCCCCGAGAATGGATCGACGAATGGCGCGACGAGCGCGCCGACACGCGCATCCGCGGCGGTTTCATCGGTCCAATGGATCGGCACGAAAATATGACCTGCCGGCTGACGGTCGGTGACGACCGCACGCAGGACGCAGTCCCCATAGGGCGTCGCGACGCGGGCGAATCCGCCGTCGTCTATACCAAAGCGATCGGCGTCCGATGCGCTCATTTCGACGAAGGGCTCGGCAAGATGTCGCGCGAGGCGGGGGCTCACGCCGGTTCGCGTCATCGTGTGCCATTGATCGCGGATGCGGCCGGTGTTCAGCCGAAGCGGGAAGTCTTCCGTTAGCTTCGTCGCCAGGCCCGGCTTCGCCGGCGCGATGAATTTCGCCCGTCGGTCCGGCCAGAAAAAATCGCCCTGCGCGAACAGTCGCTCACGGCCTTTGCGCTCGCCGGCATGGATCGGCCATTGCGTCGGCTCAAGCGCGTCATATTCGGCGTCGCTCAGCCGCGCCAGCCCGCCAATGTTGAACGCGCGCGCGCCATTATTTTCGAAGGCCGACAGGGCGGCGTGTTCGCGAAAGACGTCGGCGGCGGAGCGATACTCGAACCCCTCAAATCCCATCCGTCGCGCGACGCTGGCGAAGATTGACCAGTCGGGTTGGGTTTCGCCCGGCGCCGGCAGAAAAGCGCGCTGACGAGAAATACGGCGCTCCGAATTCGTCACCGTGCCGCTTTTCTCGCCCCAGGACTCCGCCGGCAAAAGGAGATGCGCGCCGCCGTTGATCGTGTCATTCGACGCGACATTGTCGGAGACGATGAAGAGTTCGAGAGTCGCCAAAGCGGCGCGCGCCGCATCAGCGTTCGGAAGAGACGCCGCCGGATTGGTTCCGACGACCCACAGCGCCTTGATGTCGCCGCGCGCGATGGCGTCGAACATTTGCACCGCTTTCGAGCCTTCGCGCTTCGCCATGCGCGGCGCATTCCAGAATCGGCGCGCGCGATCGATGCTTTCCGCGTCGAAGCCCATATGCGCGGCGAGGCTGTTGGCGAGCCCGCCGACTTCTCGCCCACCCATCGCATTGGGTTGGCCGGTCAGCGAGAACGGCGAGGCGCCGGGCTTGCCGATGCGGCCGGTCGCGAGATGGCAATTGATGATCGCGTTGACTTTGTCGGTTCCCTGCGCCGACTGGTTGACGCCCTGCGAGAAGGCGGTGACCGTGCGCGGCGTTTGGGCGAACAGTTCGAAGAAAGCCGCAATATCAACCTCACGCAACTGCGTCGACATTGCAGTCGCTTCGATCGACGGCGCAATGTTCCGCGCGGCCGTCCGAGCGCTTTCGAAGCCGGTTGTGTATTGCCGAATGTAATCGGCGTCGAGCGCGCCGAACTTGTCGAGATAGACAAGCAAACTGCAAAACAGCGCCTGATCGGCGCCTGGCGCGATCTGCAAGAACAGATCCGCGCTTTCCGCCGTCACCGTGCGGCGCGTGTCGATGACGACGAGCTTTGCGCCGCGCTCTTCCTTGTTGCGCATGATGCGCTGAAACAGAATCGGATGGCACCAGGCGGCGTTTGAGCCGACGAGCACGATGAGATCGGCTTCATCCAGATCTTCGTAGCAGCCCGGCACCACGTCGGCGCCGAATGCCCGCTTGTGGCCGGCGACCGTCGACGCCATGCACAGACGAGAATTGGTGTCGACATTGGCGGAGCCGATGAAGCCTTTCATCAGCTTGTTGGCGACATAATAGTCCTCGGTCAGCAGCTGGCCCGAGAGATAGACCGCGACGGCGTCGGGGCCGTGCCCATCGACGATGCCGCGAAGGCCCATTGCAGCTTCGTCTAAAGCTGCATCCCAGCTCACCCGCGCCAAGGCGCCGTCAGCCTGACGGCGCATCGGATAGAGAAGCCGCCCGTCGAGTCCGAGCGTTTCCCCGAGCGCCGAGCCTTTGGAACAGAGCCGGCTGAAATTCGCCGGATGCACGGGATCGCCGACAACATCCTTGGCGCCGGGCGAGGCGAGCACGCCACAGCCGACGCCGCAATAGGGACAGGTCGAGCGCGTCGCCGTCGCCCCAATCAGTGATGCGTCCGCCTGCGAGATTTCAGTCGGCGCGGGCGTCAGGACTCCGTCGAACATGCGCGGCCTCAATAGACATCCTGTTGGTAGAGCCCGCTCTTTTTGAGCTGCGCGACAAAGGCGACCGCTTCATCGACGCTGCGCGCGCCGAATTCGGCGACGACGTCGACAAGCGCGCGCTCGACATCCTTCGCCATGCGCTGCGCGTCGCCGCATACGTAGAAATGTGCGCCTTCCGCGAGCCATGCCCATAATTCGCGGCCCGATTGGCGCATGCGATCCTGCACGTAGAACTTCTCCGCCCCGTCTCGCGACCAGGCGAGCGAAAGGCGCGTGAGCAGGCCGGTCGCCTTCATCGTTTCGAATTCGTCGGCATAGAAGAAATCGCAGGCGGAGCGTTGATGGCCGAAGAAGAGCCAGTTGCGGCCGCTCGCCTGCATCGCCGCGCGCTCATGCAGAAAGGCGCGAAACGGCGCGACGCCGGTGCCCGGCCCGACCATGATGATCGGCGTCGCGGGATCGTCGGGCAGGCTGAAACCATGCGCCGGCTGCACGTAAACGGGAATTCGGTCGCCCGGCGCAATGCGCTCGGCGAGAAAGGTTGACGCGACGCCGCGGCGTTTGCGCTTTCCGATCACATAACGGACGGCGTCGACGGTCAGCGACAGGCGCCCGGGCGACGCCTTTGGCGATGACGAAATGGAATAAAGGCGCGGCTGCAGCGGCTCCAGCGCTTCGACGAAAGCCTCGGGGTGCGGACGCGCCTTCGGAAACTTCTGCAGCACCGCGAGCACGTCGAGCGTTGCGGCGTCGCCGTCCGGGTCCTCGCCCTGCGCGAGCAGACGCGCCTTCTCGCGCTGCGCGCCGCCGGTGATGAAGGAAATCAGCTCGAACAGCGCATCCGGCGCCGGAGATAGCGACACGTCGCTCAACAATATTTCGCGCAGAGTCTTTTCGCGCACCGGCGTTACATGCGAGGCGCCGAGCATGGCGATGATCTGATCGACGAGGCCGAGATCGTTTTCAGGAAACACGCCGAAACTGTCGCCGACTTTGTAAGTCAGTTCGCTCGCGCCGATGTCGAATTCAATGTGCCAGGTGTCTTTCTCCGAACCTTCCTGATTGAGCCGGCGACGCGACAGAAAGGTCGCGCGAACCGGATTGTCGCGCGAACGGCCGGGCGCCGGAGCGACGGCCGGCTCTGAAGCGAGAGCGGGTTGCGTCGGCGCAAGGGCCGAGGCGGGCGCGGCCTTGTCGAGCTCCGTCGCGAGCGCTTTCAGCGTCCGCGCGGTGTCCTTGCCGCCGGGCGCGCAGAGATTGAGCCGCGTTTCCTTCTTGTCGACGAGCGCGTCCGCATAAGTTTCGCAATTATAGCCGCACTGACCGCAGTCCTGCTGCGCCATGGCCGCCATCATGCGCCGACGCAGCGGCCGTCCTTGCGCAAGCTGCATGCGCGCATCGAGCGCGAGAGTCTGGTCATGCCAGGGCGCTTCGCCATCATCGGCGTCGGCGGGCGCGCCGGCGAGAACCGCGGCGTTGGCTTCCGGCGACAGCGGCGTAACCGAGCCGTCGTCGGGCGCGGCGAAGCCGGCAAAGAAGCCGCTGAGCCAGGCGCGCTGTTCGGGCGTGAAAGGCGCGTTCGGCGGAATGAGAAAGGGCGGATTCGACATGTTGGTCACGCCACGCTCTCCTCATTCACGACGCGACGCAGCGTCTCGATGTCGTGGCGCCGTGCGAAGGCGACGAAGGTTTCATCTGCGCTCGCGCGGTTCTTTCGGTAGGCGCGGAGAATTTTCGCCACCGCTTCCGGTGCCTCTTCCGCCTTCACATTTTGATGGAGCTCGGCGGCAATTTGAGCGTCTTCCGCAAAGCCGCCACCGACGAGAATGTGATAGCCCTCGACCGTGTCGCCCTCGTCATTGATCGGCACGCGCGCGGCGATCAGTCCGATGTCGCCGATGTAATGCTGCGCGCATGAATGGTGGCATCCGGTGAGGTGGATATTGATCGGCGCGTCGATCGGCGCCGCGGCCTCGCAATGCGCCGCGATTTCTTCGGCATGCCGTTTGGTGTCGGCGGCGGCGAAGCGACAGCCGAAATTTCCCGTGCAGGCGACAAGCCCGGCGCGAATCGGCGACGCTTGCGTCGACAGGCCGAGCGCCTCAATCGCCGCGACCGCCCCGGCGACGCTTTCGTCGGCGACGCCGGTGATCAGCACATTTTGCCAGACCGTCAGGCGCAACCCGCCGTCGCCGAATTGACGCGCGATCTCGGCGAGACCGCGCGTCTGCTCGGGGGTTAACCGGCCGACCGGCAGAGCGACGCCGATCCAGTTGAGGCCCGCCTGCTTCTGCCGATGCACGCCGATATGCGCGGCGCGATCCTGACGCGGACGCGCATCGATCGCATCTGCGTCGACGCGAAGCAGTTTGCGGCCAAGCTTTTCTTCGACCGCCGCAAGAAATTTGTCGAAGCCCCAGGCGTCGAGCACATATTTCAGGCGCGCCTTGGCGCGGTTCGTGCGGTCGCCATGGTCGATGAAGACCCGCAGAACCTTGTCGGCGACGTCCACTGCTTCGTCGGGCGGCACAATGACGCCCGTATCACGGGCGAAATCCTTGTGGCCGGTGATCCCGCCAAGCGCGAGTCTGAAGTAAACGCCCGGCGCGACGCCGCACCTGTCCTTTACGACGACCGCCTGAAAACCGATATCGTTCGTGTCTTCCAGCGCGCCGATCAAGCCCGCGCCATCAAAGGCGATATTGAACTTGCGCGGCAGGCCGTAAAGCGAGCGATCGTTGAGGATGTGGTGATGCATGGCGCGCGCATAGGGGCGCGTATCGATCAGTTCCTGCGGATCGACCCCGGCGGTCGGCGTGCCGGTGACGTTGCGGATATTGTCGGCGCCCGAGCCCTTGCTCCACAGGCCCAAGTCCTGAATGGCCTCCACAATAGTCGTGGCGTTTTTCGGCGCGACCTCGCGGATCTGAATATTGGCGCGCGTCGTCACATGCAGATAGCCGCCGCCGAAATTCTCGGCGAGATCGGCAAGGCCGGCGAACTGCCAATGATTGAGCGCGCCATTGGGGATGCGCAGCCGGCACATGTAAGCGTCCTGTGCCGGCGCAACATAAAAGAGTCCATAGAAGCGCCAGCGAAAATTATCGGCGGGCTTCGGCGGCGCGTTCTCTTTTGCCTGCGCGACGAGGCGCGGCCAGGCGTCGAATGGATGCTCCTCGCGCTTCCATTTTTCCTGATCGTTCAGCTTGCCGCCTGCGGCGGTAACGCGGTCCTGCGCCGAAATATGCGCCGCGTCCGGTCCCATCGGCCGCGCTTGCGCGGGCGGCGCCTTTTGTCCGCCGCGCGCCGAGAAGCCGGCGGCGAATCCTTCGAGATAGCGCTTTTGGTCGAGCGTGAAGTCGACTGACATTTCAGGCGGCCTTCTGAACGGGGGCGCCGAACATCAATTCGTCGCGCATCGATGAAATATCCGCGCCAGAGCGGATGAGATCGAGAAGATCGGCCGCGCCGCGCGTATCTCCGACGAGCACTGCGCCCACGAGCCGGTCGTCGCGCAGGACGAGCTTGCGATAGATTCCCATGCGCGGGTCTGTGCAGATAATGCGACGCGCATTGTCTTCGCCGAGATAATCGCCGGCCGAGAAAACGCGCACGCCGGAGACTTTCAGGTTTGTGGAGACGACGCTGCCGCAATAGGACGCGTCTTCACCGGCAAGCCGCATGGCGAGAACCCGCCCCTGCTCATAGGCAGGCTCGACGAGGCCATAGCAGACCCCGCGATGTTCGGCGCATTCGCCAATGGCGAAGACGCCCGCTTCGCTCGTTTCAAGTCCGTCGTCGACGATCACGCCGCGCCCGGCGTCAAGACCCGTCTGTCGCGCGAGGTCGGCGTTGGGCCGAATGCCGACGGCGAATATGACGGCGTCGGCTGGCATCGTTCGACCATCGGCAAACTCTATGCGTTCGACGCGACCAGACCCGGTGATCCGCACCGTATTGGCGTTGAGCAGCACGCGCACGCCTTTCTCTTCGACAAGGCGGCGCAGGATGTCGGCGGCCGCCGCATCGAGCTGGCGCTCCATCAGCCGATCCATGACATGGACGACCGTCACGTCGACGCCGCGCCGCGCCAACCCGTAGGCCGCCTCGAGTCCAAGAAGGCCGCCGCCGATGACGATCGCGCGCGCGCCGCTGCCTTCGAGACGGGAGAGCGCCTCGACGTCGTGCACGTCGCGAAAGGTATGAACGCCCGGCAGACCGGCGCCTTCGATCGGCAGCCTTACGGCATGTGAGCCTGTCGCGAGCAGGACTTTCGAATAGTCGACGCTGCATCCATTATCGAGAACGACGCGACGGGCGGCGGCGTCTATCCGCACCGCCTTGCAGCCGCTGAGCGCCGAAACGCCTGGCGCGCGCCACCACTGCCGCGGTTTGAGTTCGATATCGTCGACCGACAAATCTCCGGCGAGCACGGAGGACAACAGCACGCGGTTATAGGCGAGTCGCGGCTCGTCTCCGATCACCAGAATGGCGTAGCGATCCGGCGCGCGGCTTCTCAGCTCGTCGACGAAACGCGTCGCGGCCATGCCGGCGCCGACGACGACGAGCTTTTCGCGGCTGTTAAGAACTTGCAAATCTGTCATGCGTCGACTCTGCTGAACGGCCGAACGGTCCGGTCACAGGTCGCTTCGCCTGGTTTGCGGGAAACGGGCAAGACGACCGAAGCGCGCAGCAAATTGCGCAACCGCTTCTGTGACGGAGCTCAGCATTGAGCTCGTTCCGGCGGACCGGCGGTCGTCGTTGACCGGTGGGGTAATTGCACGATTCGGGCCAGAAGCGCCCAACCGAGTCTTTTGTTGAAAATGCAGGCGTTCCGCAATCTTCGACGGCGACAGGCGTGGCGGTCGGGCGCCGAATGCTTAGGCGCGAGGCGCCTAGCGCTTGGCGCTTTTGAACAGCGGCTCGGCGCTCAGAGCCGCTGTCCGATTGTGAAGCCGGCGAGATATTCTCGATAGTCGCGACCGTGGAAAGACGGTCCGGCGAAGGCCGTAATTTCCCGTTGATCATGCGAACCGCCGATCGCGGCGTCGAAAAGATCGACGCGCAGGACGCTCTTCGCTTTATCCGCCATCGCCGGGGAATAGCGCGTCTGCCGCCAGCGGAGCATTTGCGCATAGATCCATTCGGCCTGGCGCGGATCGGGCCGCATCGCGCTCTCTTCGCCAATGATGAGATAGTCCATTCTCTCGCGCGTCTCTCGACCATTGACGCGCAACCTGCCGGTCAGCACGCGCTGAATGATCTCGGCGTCGACGCCGACATATTCCTGGCGCGAGAGAATATGCGAGACCTCGTCCAGATTTTGCGGCTCATCGACATAGGCGGCGCCTTTGTGGACGGCGCGGACCAGCGCGGCGACACGTCCAGGGTCGTCATCGGCCACGCTCTCGCGCAAAGCGAGCACCTTCTCGGGCGCGCGCTCGAATATCTCGCAGCCGAAATGCAGAATGACGCCGACGCCCGCGTCGACCGCGACGGAACTCCAGGGCGCGCCGACGCAAAATCCGTCGAGCTGGCCGCGCGCGAGATTTTCCACCATGTAAGGCGGCGGCAGAGCGATGAGGCGCAGGTCCTCATCCGGATCGACGCCGCCTTCCGCCATCCAGTAGCGCAGCTGATAATTATGCATGGAAAACGGGAAGGTCATGCCAAAAGTCAGCGGCTCTCGCCCTTCGGCGCGGCGACGCGCCACGAGCGTCGCCAGCGCGCGCGCGGTCTCGCCAGGATGCGCGACCTCGCCTTGCGCAGCGAGCTCGGCATGAAGCGCCGTCGACACGGCAATCGCATTGCCGTTCGTGGCGAGATTGATCGGCGCCGCGAGCGGGACGCGCACGTGACCCAGTCCGAGAGTGGACGCGACCGCCATCGGCGCCAGAAGATGCGCCGCATCGAAGCGGCCGATGGCGAGCTTGTCTCTAATATTCGCCCAGGAGACTTCGCGAATCAGCTCGATATCGAGTCCTTCCGCCGCGGCGAAGCCTTTGTGCGCGGCGATCAGCAGCGCGGCGGCGTCGACAAGCGGAATGAAGCCGATTTTCACATGCGCCTTGCCGGTCATTTGAACATCTCCGCCGCAGTGATGACCGAGCGCGCGATTTCGATGATTTTCTTGTTTTCGCGCATCGCCGCGCCGCGAAGCATTTTATAGGCGTCTTCCTCGGAAAGCGTCTTCGCCTTCATCAATATGCCTTTGGCGCGTTCGATCGTCTTGCGCTCCTCGAGGTCCGATTTGGCGCGCTCAAGATCGTCCTGAAGCTTGGAGAAGGCCTCGAACCGCGAGATGCACAGATCGAGGATCGACTTGATGCGCTCCTTTTTCAACCCGTCGACGATATAGGCCGAGACTCCGGCGTCGACCGACGCCTGAATGGACGCCGTATCGCTTTGGTCGACGAACATCGCGATCGGCCGGCGCACGGCGCGGCTGACCTGAAACATCTGCTCGAGCGTATCGCGCGAGGGATTTTCAAGATCGATCAGGATGACGTCGGGATCGATGGCGTAGATCTGCTTCAGCAGATTATGCATTTCGCCGATGCGCTCGACCTGCGTGAAACCGGCTTCACGCAGTCCTTCCTGCAGGATCAGCGAGCGAATGGGACTTTCGTCGACGATGACGATCTTCAATTGACGGTGTCCGGTGGGCGCAAAAACGGGGCGTGCGAGCCGGTCGCCGCATCGCCAGCTGTCAAACTCGCAATGCCCGCCCGGTGCAATCCACGCGGTTATCTCTTGTACCGCAACGATATCCCTGCCTGCCAGTTCTTCATAATCTGCGGGCCGTTGAGGTTCTGATAGACTGGAAGGCCTGCTTCGCCCGCCAGCGTCCAATTGTCGTAACCGATAAGCTTGCCGCTGATCGTCCCGCCGCCGAAGAGCTCCACCCGCTGTCCGCCGTAAAAGGCCGGGTTTGCCGGGACTGCCGGGCCGCGGATTTCAGGATCGAAGCCGCGAATCGGGCCCTGCGTCGAACCATTCACACGAAAGGTGGTCGTTAGACCGGGCGTCCAGGTGTAGCCCACCCACGCGTTGAATTCGTGCAGATCGCCCCAGCGGTAGCCTTGCGAAGGACTGAGGCCGAGCGGGAAGCGCAGGCGATAGTCGAGCAGGTAGTTCCAGGAATAGCCCAGCGAATTTGCGGCCAGCGGCAAACGACTGCGATAGGCCAGGCCCCAGGACCACGGTCCCAGATAGCCCGCATAAACAACGCCCGGCATGATGTCGAACGTGCCCGTGCCGATTTGCATCCCGTAGAATCCGCGGATGTTCTGGCGAACTCCGGTAGGCAGCAGGAAATTATTGAACGTCGCGGTGTTGCTGCCGGTCGGGAAGGAGAATCCGAGATTGACCATGACGCGGTGGATGTCGTCATGATAGACGCGATAAACGCCAGACAAAGTGAAGTCGGCGAGACCCTCTGTTCCCGGATAGCTCCTGCCCAGCGGCAGGATTCCAGACGTTCCCTTGAAGGTTAAGGCTTCGAGGCTTTTCTCGGCCATGCCGGCGGTGAGAACGGCTGCAAAGTCGTCGGTCACGCCGTAACTGAGCCCGAGTATCTGCGTTCTGAATGAAATATTTTGCGGGATGATACGCACGGGCTGCTTGGGATTGAGGAAGAACGGCACGTTCGTGACGATGTATTCGTTAGACACGGTTCGCGTGCCCATTTTTATTCCGGCCAGATTGCCGAAAGCGGAGTTGATCGACAAAACGAGTTTGCCGGCGCCAGGCACGGCGGCCCCGAATACTCCCATCGGAGCGGGCGGCGGCGCGGGCGGCTTCGGTGCGGCGTTAACCGGAGCGGCCAGAACCGGCAGCGGCGCTGGTTGGGACTGGATCGAAGATGCGTCCGCCATCGCGCGTCTTCGTGGCGCGGCTTCGGCGTCGACCGGGAGGAGCGCGGCCGCCGTTGCGATCATCAACGCGTCACGCGCTCGCGACTGATGGACCCTCGATCGTTGCGACTGTGCTTTCTTCATCACGAACCTCATCCAGGCCTCGCCTGCATGCGCAAAAAAAAAGCCGCTGCCTGAACGTCTGCGCGGCAGACGTTCAGGACAGCGGCGATGCTGGGGGCCCCTCTATGGACCGTGACGTCGCGAGCGACGCCTTCGAGATTTTCAATGCAATCCGGGCGCCACCTGTAGTGAAGCTATCGAGGTCGGTCTCTCGGTCGAGGGCAACGTTAGATTTTGCAGTCGCTTGCAGCGGCGAACGGGCGTGCGCGCAGCCTTCGCGAGTAAGCGTTCGCGTGGCGCGCCACGCTCAAGAGGCTGCTAAATCCGCCGAAAAAAAACGCATCCTGCCGCCGTCAACGACATTGCGCATCGATTAGTCAGATGCGGCGCATGTTCGCTTCGGGGCTAAAGCGGCAAGGTGTTTTTGATAAGAGTGTGGACGATCGCCATTGCGTCTTCGGGCGCGGTCGCCACGTGAACCAGCTTTTCCGAGAGGCCTGTGAGAAATTCGCTTGCTCGTTTGTTTTCGGTTATCAGGACAACGTGTTTTTGCTCTTTCAACGCCAAAGCGATTTCAGAAAGCGTCCCGGCTTCAACGCCACACACTACCATCACGTCAGCCGTGAGCGCATTGATGTAATTTCTCGCGCTGTTCAATCCTGTGACGACAACCAGGTCGGCGAAAGGACTGGCGTCGCTCTTGGATTTGGAGGGAACAATCCCGATGGTTAGTCCGCCAGCTTCCCTAGCGCCCCTGAGACCCGCCTCCATAACGCCGGATGGTCGGGCTCCGGTTAAAACGACGTAGCCGGATTGCGCCGCCAATTTTCCAATCTCATAGGCGCATTTAAGATTGTGCTCGGTTGACCTCTCGCCAGGACCCATGATGCCGAGGATTGACTTGGCCATTTTGAAGCTGTCCCTCGTTTTCCGTCAGTCAACGCCAACCCTCACGGAACGCCGCAGGCTGGAGTCCGCGAGGGGCGTCAATTTGCGTAACCCGACAAGGGGCGAATCTGCTCTGTGTCTGGGACTGATTGTGGGGCTGACGATTAGCGAAATGCGCTACTATTTGAAATTTTGCGGTAAAAACTAGCTAACTGGTGCCCAGGAGAGGACTCGAACCTCCACGGCTTTCACCACTGGTACCTGAAACCAGCGCGTCTACCAATTCCGCCACCTGGGCATCAAGCGCGTCTCATAGGGGCAGCGGACGGCGCCTGTCAATGCGCGCCATCGTCAAAAGGCCGGCTGCCGAACCTGCGCATTCTCGCGCATTTCCTTCTACGCTGAATTTCGCTAGAGCGTTGGCGACCTACGCGCGCCGGCGGCGGCCGGCGCGGCGCAAGCGGAGCGAATCGCAATGATCGGCGACAATAACCAGAGCATTGGCGCGGGACGGGTGGTGACGGTATTCGGCGGCTCGGGTTTCGTCGGACGCCATGTGGTGCGCGCGCTGGCGCGCGACGGCTGGCGCGTGCGCGTCGCCTGCCGGCGGCCCGACCTCGCCTTCTATCTCCAGCCGCTCGGCCGCGTCGGCCAGGTGATGGCGGTGCAAGCCAATGTGCGTCACCCCGAATCGATCGCGGCGGCGCTGCAAGGCGCTTCGGCGGCGGTCAATCTGGTCGGCATACTCGCTGAAACCGGCGCACAAAAATTTGCGACCGTGCAGGCCGGCGGGGCGCGCGTCATCGCTGAAGCCGCCAAGGCGGCCGGCGTCGAAAATGTCGTGCATATTTCCGCGATCGGCGCCGATCCGCAATCGCCATCGGCCTATGGCCGCAGCAAGGCGGAGGGCGAAGCGGCCATGCTCGCGGCAATCCCTTCAGCCGTCATTTTGCGGCCGTCGGTGATTTTCGGGCCGGAAGATGATTTCTTCAATCGCTTCGCGACGATGGCGCGGTATTTTTCCGCCGTGCCGATCGTCGGCGCCGATACGAAATTCCAGCCGGTCTATGTCGGCGATGTCGCCGAAGCGGTCGCGGCGGCGCTCGCCGGCCGCGCCAAGCCGGGCGCCGTCTATGAGCTTGGCGGCCCGGAAGTCAAAAGCTTCGCGGAGATCGTCGACTATGTGCTCAAGGTCACGCAGCGCGAACGCGCGGTCCTGAAACTCTCCTTCGGTTTTGGAAAGGTCATGGCCGTGCTGACCCAAATGCTCACGAAACTGTCCTTCGGACTGTTTCCGAGACTGTTGCGCATGACGCGGGATCAGGTGGACCTGCTCAAGCGCGACAATGTCGTCAGCGACGCCGCAAAAGCGGAAGGGCGCACGCTCGAAGGGCTCGGAATCGCTTATCCGCAATCGATCGAAGCGATCGTGCCGACCTATCTCTATCGCTATCGCAAGTTCGGGCAATATCAAACGCAGCGTATGGACGAAGGCGTCTCCTGAGCGCGGACGCCTTTAGCCGAATAACGATCGAATAAAAAACCCCCGGCTTGCGCCGGGGGTTTTTCTTCTGTTCGAAGCCGGCCCGCAATGGACCGCCTTCTGTTAACCGGCCTATCTTCAGAACAGCGGCGAAAGGAGGCTGCCGCCGAAGCGATAGGTCAGACCTGCGGAGATGACCACCGGATTGATCGGCAGCGACACCTTGACCGGAATGAAGATCGCTCCCACCGCGGGCGCCTGGGGCGCGAAAGAAATGACGGTGGAGTGAACCATCGGATGCAGGCCGATATATTTGAAGTCGACGTTCAGACCCCAATGCTCGTTGAGCATATAATCGACGCCAACCTGTCCGACCACGCCCCAGGACGGGGCGACCGTGGCATATTGGAAGGTGCTGAGCACCGCAGGAATGCCCAATCCGGCAAGCGTCGAGCCAGGCGCCACTGGGATGCCCCAAACGTCGTTGTTGACGCGGGTATTCCAGAAGGTCGTGAAGTTCACGCCGACGCCGACATAGGGCTGGAACGCGCCGAAATTGGTCGCGTGGTATTGCAACATGACGGACGGCGGGAACACCCAGGTGCGGGCAAAGTCGCTGGCGATCGTGCCGGTGCCCTGGATGTGATGCGGCGCGACGCAGCAAATCGCTTCGATCGCCCAGTTCTTGGTGAGGAAATAGGCCGCGTCAAGCATTGGGATGATCGACGTAGACGTATTCGTGCTCGCGCCGGCGATCACGCCATTCGCGCCGGTCAGGCCGGAGAGCGCGCCAATGGACCCCAACAGAGGGTGGCCTGCGCCCGAGTCGAAAACCGTGCCATGGCCAGCCAGCGGAACGACGCCAGCGACCTTCAGGCGGACCTGAAACGGCTGATAGCTGTCGACGAAGGCCGGCGGGGGTCCCTTGACGGACGGCAGAACGCCGCTCGCGCTCGGCGTCTCTGTCGCCGCGAACGGATCGAAGTGCCAGTTTATGCCCGCACGAACCGTGTGAAAGCGGGTCGGAGAGCTATGCGTCGCGGCGAAGACCGGAACCCCGGGGGTAATGCCAGGCCAAGCATTGAGCGGCACCGAATTCGCTTTCGTCGTGCCGAGATCGACGTAGAGATATTCGGCCTTGAGCGACCACGCCGGGAACATGGAGGGCGACCATTCGAGACCGCCGCCCGCCGCCCAGCCGACTCTGGTGTCGTCGTAATAGCCGTGACCGAGAGAGTTTACGCCCAGAGCGAGGAAATTGTCGGCAAAGCCGACGTTGTTGACGACCTGGCCATAGGCGAAGCCGGCGGTGCCGTAGGCCATCAGATTTGGCATGGAGGGCAGCGTCAAGCCGACCCGGCCGCGCACCGTGCCGAACCAATCAACGTTCTTCGTCGAATTCATGCTCTGAATGTGAGGCCCAGCAGCGTCGATCAGGCCGACCGCAGTGTTGCTGTGGGACACGATGTCGGCGGCTTGAATGTCCGCTTCGACGCCAAGGACGAGCCACGGGTTGAACTGATAATTGTAACCCAGCTGTCCGCCGCCGACGACGCCACGCAGATTCTGACCGACGCTCCATGCCGAACCCAAGGGCGTGGCCGCTAACTGCGCTCCGGGAACCACAAGACCGGTGAGATAGCCAAGACCGCCGGTTTCCTGCGCGCCGTCGCCGAAGGCATATCCGATGTTGACGCCGCCGTAGAGGCCAGTCCAGGTGAACGCCGGCGGAGGCGGAGGCGGCGGAGCCTTGTAGTGCGGTAGATCGGCGGCGCTGGCCGCGGCGCCTGCGCTCGCGACCATCAGCGCGGCGATCGCGCAGCGGTTAAAATTTTTCATGGGAACCCCCGGATTAAATTCTGCGGAGACGGTCGACGACAAAGGCGCCGAAGTCCCTGTCACGTTGCTATAAAATTTTGGTAATGCAACTGCGGCTGACGCAAAATTAGGCTGTGGCGTGCTCATTCTTTGCGGCTGTGG
Organism: Methylocystis sp.; assembly: GCA_050174515.1. GTDB lineage: Bacteria > Pseudomonadota > Alphaproteobacteria > Rhizobiales > Beijerinckiaceae > Methylocystis. The sequence continues at coordinate 8,249 of JBFXJV010000002.1, read as the reverse complement.
CTCCAGGGCAACAATCCCTGTAATTCATGTGAGATAGCCTGCGCCGCTTTGCTGCAGTCGCTGCCACGGCGATTGCGGCAGGTAAGTCTTTAGGCAGTCGCGCGGCTTGCCGCGCCAAACGCTGCGCAGTAATCCTTCAGCCGGCCGCAGCGCGGCATCGACAGTCGAGGCGCGCGGCGGTTTTCACCCAATTGCGAGGATAAGTGAGCGAGTCCGATCCCGCCGTCACGCCGGAGCTGGCCGCCGCCCACGGCCTCAAGCCTGATGAATATGAGCGCATCCTGAAACTCATCGGCCGCCGGCCGAGCTTCACCGAGCTCGGCGTTTTCTCGGCCATGTGGAACGAGCACTGTTCCTACAAATCGTCGCGCATTCATTTGCGCAAGCTGCCGACCAGGGCCCCCTGGGTGATCCGCGGTCCGGGCGAGAACGCCGGCGTCATCGACATTGGCGACGGCGACGCCTGCGTGTTCAAGATGGAGAGCCACAACCACCCGTCTTTCATCGAGCCCTATCAAGGCGCGGCCACGGGGGTCGGCGGCATCCTGCGCGACGTTTTCACCATGGGCGCGCGGCCGATCGCCTGCCTGAACCTTCTACGCTTCGGGCGTCCGGCGCATCCCAGGACTCGCCAGCTTGTCGCGGGCGTCGTCGCCGGAATCGGCGGCTATGGCAACAGTTTCGGGGTGCCGACGGTCGGCGGTTCGACCGAGTTCGACCCCTCCTATGACGGCAACATTCTGGTCAACGCGATGGCGGTCGGGCTGGCGCGCGCCGACGGGATTTTCTACTCGGCGGCCGCCGGGGTCGGCAATCCGATCGTCTATCTCGGCTCCAAGACCGGGCGCGACGGCATCCACGGGGCGACCATGGCGTCGGCGTCCTTCGAGGAGGACGCCGAGGAAAAGCGCCCGACCGTCCAGGTCGGCGATCCCTTCTCGGAAAAGCTGCTGCTCGAGGCCTGTCTGGAGCTGATGGCGTCGGGCGCGGTCATCGCCATTCAGGACATGGGCGCCGCCGGCCTCACCTCCTCGGCGGTGGAGATGGGCGCCAAGGGCAATCTCGGCATCGAACTCGACCTCGACGCCGTGCCCTGCCGCGAAGCGGGCATGAGCGCCTATGAGATGATGCTTTCCGAAAGCCAGGAGCGCATGCTCATGGTTCTCAAGCCCGAACTCGAAGAACAGGCCGAGGCGATTTTCCGGAAATGGGGCCTCGATTTCGCGATCATCGGCCAGACAACCGACACGCTGCGCTTCGTCGTCAAGCACAAGGGCGAGGTGAAGGCGGATTTGCCGATCAAGGAATTGGGCGACGAAGCTCCGGTCTATGACCGGCCCTTTACGCCGACGCCCAAACAGCCGGCGCTCGACCCGGCGTCGATCGAACCGCCGCTGTCCAATCGCGAGGCGCTGCTCAAGCTCTTATCGACGCCAAACCTCTGCGCCAAGCGCTGGATCTGGGAGCAATACGACCACCTCATTCTCGGCAATAGCGTGCGCGCGCCAGGGGGCGACGCGGCCGTGATCAGGGTCAAGGAGGGTCCGAAAGGCCTGGCGCTGACGACCGACGTGACTGCGCGCTATTGCGCCGCAGATCCATACGAGGGCGGCAAGCAGGCGGTCGCCGAAGCCTGGCGCAACATCACCGCACGCGGCGCGACGCCGCTGGCGCTGACCGACAATCTCAATTTCGGCAATCCCGAGCGGCCTGAATATATGGGCCAATTCGTCGGCTGCCTGCAGGGGATCGGCGAGGCCGCGCGCACTCTCGAATTCCCCATCGTTTCCGGAAATGTCTCGCTCTACAACGAGACCCAGGGCGCCGGCATTCTGCCGACCCCGGCGATCGGCGGCGTCGGGGTCATCGCCGATGTCGGCAAGGCGGCGCATACGGGTTTCGCGCGCGAGGGCGACGCGATCCTGCTGATTGGCAAAACCACGGGCTGGCTCGGCCAGTCCGCCTATGCGCATGATCTCTGCGGGCGCACAGAGGGCGCGCCGCCGCCGGTCGATCTCGCCGCCGAGCGCCGGAACGGCGATTTCGTGCGGGACCTGATTCTTTCAGGCCGCGTTGCGGCGGCCCATGACCTCTCCGACGGCGGCCTCGCCGTCGCGCTGGCCGAAATGGCGCTCGCGGGCGGAATGGGCGCCGAAGTTCGGGATATCCCTTTTGGCCCCCCACACGCCGTGCTGTTCGGGGAAGATCAGGCGCGCTATCTCGTCGCCGTCCCGCCGGGCGAGGCCGCCGCGGTCGTTCGAGAGGGGGCGGCTGGGGTTGTGCGGGTCCAGGCGATCGGTCGCGTCGGCGGCGACGCCTTGATCCTTCCCGATGAAGCGCCGATATTGCTGACCGAGCTGCGCAAGGCGCATGAAACTCCGCTGCCGGCCTTTATGGCCGGCGATGACGATGCGTTTTCGAGCGCTTCCCCGACAAAGGTGTCATAAAATGCCAATGCCCGCCGCCGAAATCGAGCGTCTCATCAAGGCTGCTATCCCCGATGCGCAGGTGGAACTGACCGCGCTGGTCAATGACGACGATCATTGGGCGGCGACGGTCGTCTCCGAGAGCTTCCGGGGCCTCAACCGCGTCAAGCAGCATCAGATGGTCAACGCCGCTTTCGGCGCCCGCCTCGGCGGCGAGCTGCATGCGCTGCAGCTGACGACGCGTGCGCCATAGCGGAACCGATTTCGCTTGAAACGCCGGCGCCCTCGCCCATATCCCCGTTGAGCTGGGCCATTATCGGCCTCGCTCCGAGAGGATGGGAGAACGAAAAAAATGTTGAGAGGCGTATTCCTGATCGCCGCAGTTATCGCCGGCGCGGCGTTCACCCAACCCGTCCTCGCCGACCACAAGCGACACGTCGCGCCCGAAAGGCATCCGAGTCACGCGCGGTGCGTGCGCAGCGGCTGGAATCATCATTCCTGCGCGCATCTCCGTCATTATGGCGGGAGCGCCGATTATTATCATCATCACGACCGGCGTCGCCATCACGGAATGACGTTCTGAAATAGGCCTCCAGAGTTACGACGCTAACCGGATTGAGGCCTCCATGCGACGCTCGCCGCATCCTGTTTCGAACGTCCGGAAACGGATGCGGCGTTGTCGCCTTGCCGACGGCGCTCTGACTGCGAGACAAAAAATGAAAATCCTTGGTCATGCGGCGTTGCTGGCGCTCACAGTTTTAGCCACGGCGCCCAGCGCTCCCGCCCAGGCGCTGAGCGCACCCACCGTCTCCGCCGAATCCGCGCTTGAGGACTTTTTCCTCGGCGGTCCGGACATTCCGCCGCCCGATGAGATCAACCGGCAGGAGGAGCTCTTTCTCCGCTATACGGGCTGCGACTACCGCCGCCAGCTCGCCAAACTCGGGGACGACATTCGCGCGCGGCGCGCCTGCCACGGGATCCTGTTCGACTGAAGTTCGCGCGGGAGGGACCAAGAAATGAAAGGCCTGTTGTTCGTCGCGATCATGCTGTCGTTCTGCGCTCAAGCCTGCGCCGGCGACGCACGCCGCACGGCGCGCAAAACCGAGCGCGACTATGACGCATGCCTGCATGGCGGATGGAATCATCCCGCTTGCGCCCGCTACAGCAGCAACAGTATGGAGTATTACTATCACCACGATCCGCGTCATGAACACGGCATGGCGTTTGGACCGTAACGCTCAAAGGGGCCTGACGCGATGACCGACGCTGTTGCGGAACGCATAAAGACTGAAATCGACTCCTCTGACGTTGTCCTGTTCATGAAGGGCACGCCGCAGGCGCCGCAGTGCGGCTTCTCCATGCAGGTGGTGCAGATTCTCAACCACCTCGGCGTGCCTTACAAAGCGATCAACGTGCTCGCCGACGCAGAGATCCGCGAAGGCATCAAGTCCTATTCCAACTGGCCGACCATTCCGCAGCTTTATGTGAAGAATGAATTCGTCGGCGGCTGCGACATTACGAAGGAAATGTTCCAAAGCGGCGAGCTCGTCGCTCTCCTGGACAAGGAAGGCGTGCCGCACGCTCAAACGAGCAAGGCCTAACGCCGGTCCCACAACGCTCGACGTCGATCCACAGCCGGCGCGCCGCCACCATGCGCGCCGGTTTTTTTGCGCCTGCGTGGACCTATAAAATTTAAGGGCGGCGCCCCTACCATATTTTCGTGACAGTTATATTACATTGAGGGTCGAGGATCAGAGCGCCGGGCATTCGGCGCCTGACGGACAAGCTTCGACTGAAGGAGCGCTCGCCCATGAAACGCATTGTCTTTACGGTTGCTGCGCTGGCGGCTTTCGTTGCGTCCGCATCGATCGCCTCCGCCGAAGGCTATTATGGCTCAGCTGACGCTCGTAACTTCAACGCTCTAAGCGATCCCGCGGACGTCGACCGAGGAGCAGAAGAATGGGCCGCCGCCAGTTCGCGCCGCAAAACCTATGCCTGGCCGGATCAGCGCTACTATGGCGCGCATGGCATGGTTTCTGACTGAATAGGCCGAACCAAGACGCGTTCTGGCCCGATACGCCAGAACGCGTATGCAGCCTGAGCCTGATTTGATTTCGCCGCTGCTTTGCGCCAAGTTCGCGCGATGGGGGTTTGCTTTCGGCGTCAATTTGCGACGCGCGCTTCGGCGCGGACGCCTTTCATATGAACGCCGCAACGCCCATCGCTCTGACGCAGGGCGACCCTTCCGGCATCGGTCCGGAGCTTACGCTCATGGCCTATGCCGAGCGTCGTTCGCGCGGTCTGCCGCCCTTCTTTCTGCTCAGCGACGCCGCTCTTATCGCCCGGGTCGCGGCTGCCTTCGCGCTCAAAATAGAGATCGAAAGCACGACGGCCGAACATGCCTGCGAAATATTCCCGCGGGCCCTGCCCGTCGTGGATATCGGCTGCGAAGTCAAAAGCCTCCCCGGCAGTCCCGATCCCGCGGACGCACAATCAACGATAAGGTCCATCGAGCTGGCGGTCGAATGCGTCGCCAGGGGCAAAGCACGCGCCGTCGTCACCAATCCGATCGCGAAATCGATTCTCTACAAGGCCGGATTCAAACATCCCGGTCACACCGAATTTCTGGCCGAACTCGCGCATCGCCATTATGGCGGCGATTATCGTGCGGTGATGATGTTGTGGTCGCAGCAGCTCGCCGTTGTTCCGCTGACGATTCACATTCCGCTGAGCGACGTCGCCAAAAGCCTGACCCGCGAATTGATCGTCGAGACGGGCGAGATCGTCGCGCGCGACCTGACGAGGCGCTTACATATTGCGAGGCCCCGTCTCGCCTTTGCAGCACTCAATCCTCACGCAGGCGAGGATGGCGCGCTTGGACGCGAGGAGATTGAAACCATCGCGCCGGCGATCGTTGAACTGCGTGCGCGCGGCGTCGATGCTTCCGGGCCTTTTCCCGCCGACACCATGTTCCACAAAGCCGCTCGCTTAAAATACGACGTGGCCTTGTGTCCGACTCATGATCAGGCGCTGATTCCGATCAAGACGCTCGCTTTCGAAAGCGGCGTCAATGTCACGCTGGGACTTCCCTTCTTACGCACCTCGCCCGATCATGGCACGGCCTTCGACATCGCCGGCAAGGGAATCGCCGATCCGACGAGTCTTATCGAAGCGATCAAGCTTGCAGGACGCATGACGTAGTTGGCCGACGCGCTGCCGCCTCTGCGAGAAATCGTCGCCCGCTATGGACTCGACGCGAAGAAAACGCTCGGACAGAATTTTCTGTTCGATCTCAATCTCACCGCGCGCATCGCCCGCGCCGCCGGTCCCTTCGACAATACGATCGTCGTCGAGATCGGCCCCGGCCCCGGCGGCCTGACCCGCGCGTTGCTAACGCAGGGCGCGCGCGTCATCGCGGTCGAACGCGACCAGCGCTGTCTGCCGGCGCTCGAAGAGATCGCCGCGCATTATCCAGGCCGGCTGACGATTGTCGAAGGCGATGCGCTGGAGATGGATGTCGCAGCGCTTGTTCAGAATTATGCGCCCGTCATTCCCGACGCTCGTGGAACGAGCGATCGGGAATCCAGGGCAAAATCCGATAACAACGCCGTCGCTCTGGATTCTCGATCAGGCCTTCGGCCTTTCGGGAATGACAGAGGTCGTTTTGCGCGCATTTGCGCGAACCTTCCTTACAACATCGCGACCGCCTTGCTGACGAAATGGATCGAGGCGGAGCCCTGGCCCTCGGTCTTCGATCGCTATGTTTTAATGTTTCAAAAGGAGGTCGCGCTGCGTATCGTCGCCACTCCGAAAGAGCGCGCCGACTACGGCCGGCTCGGGGTGCTGTGCGGCTGGCGCACGAAAGCGCGCATTCTCTTCGACGTCTCGCCATCGGCTTTCACGCCGCCGCCGAAAGTGACGTCGTCCGTCGTCGAGCTTGTTCCAAATCCAGCGCCGCTCGACTGCGATCCGCGGGCTCTGTCGCGCGTCGCGCAGGCCGCCTTCGGCCAGCGCCGCAAAATGTTGCGTCAGAGTTTGAAGTCGCTCGGCGTCGACGCCTCGGCGCTGCTCGCGGCGACCGGCATAGAAGAAACGAAACGCGCGGAGGAACTCGATGTCGCGGGCTTCGTGGCGCTCGCTCGGGGATTTTCGTGCATCACGCGATGAAGCAATATCCGCAAGCTTTCCACGATCGAAGTCTCATCGGAGTCAGGGCCGCCGGGCGGAATGGCGGATGTGAACAATTTCGATCGTTTGCCCTTTGACGCGATAAAAAATCTTGTAGGCGGATTTCGGAACGAATTTGACGAATATTCCATGGCGTTGGGTTCGCACGCCAATAGCGGGGTTTTCGACGATGAGTCGGATTGCGTTACGTAGTCTTGCGGCGACCAGTCGCCTCGACTGCGGAGAACGCTTGGTAAGATAGGCGAATATTGAAGCAAGGTCGCGCTGCGCGGCCAGCGCATAGCGGATTTTTACGCCATGAACTTCTTCCACAGCGCCGCCATTTCTTCGGCCGGAACGAAGTCGCCACGCTTGGCCTCGACCAGTCCCTCCAAAACCGCCGTCTCTTCTTCAGGCGTCATCACGTAATGGCCGGCGCGCGCCGCCTCGATCTCGCGCGCCGCCTCGGCCAGAGCCTCCTGGTCCTCGTCCGGCCAGTTCTCGATCGTGGGCAGCATGTGTTTGAGTGCGCTGATCATGGCCGCAGCATAGCATGAAACGGACAGTCGGCGAAGCGGCCGCGCCTCATTCGCTCAGCAATTGCGCGACGAATTGTTCGATTTCCTTGTCGCGCCTCGGCCGCCTCTGCCGCTCGGCGCGCAGGATCGCGATCAGATCGTCGAAGGCGCGCTGCAGATCGTCATTGACGATCACATAGTCATAGTCTTTCCAGCGCGCGATTTCCTTTCGCGCATTCTCCAATCGTCTCTCGATCACATCGCGCGAATCTTCCGCGCGACGCTCCAGTCGCGCGCGCAATTCGTCCATCGACGGCGGCAGGATGAAGACGGTGACGGCGTCGGTCCCCATCTTCTCGCGCACCTGACGCGTGCCCTGATAATCGATGTCGAACAGGCAATCGCGGCCTTGCGCCAATATCTCTTCCACCGGCGCCCGCGGCGTGCCGTAGAAATTGCCGTGCACCTCGGCCCATTCCAGGAGTTCGCCGGCGTCGCGCATCGCGACGAAACGCTTTTGCGAAATGAAGCTGTAATGAATGCCGTCGACCTCGCTCGAGCGCCGCGCCCGCGTCGTCACCGAAATCGAGAGCGTCAGATCGAGCCCGCGATCCTGCAGCAGCATCCGCGTCAGAGTCGTCTTGCCTGCGCCCGATGGCGAAGAAAGAATGAGAACAATGCCGCGGCGGTGGGATGGATTCGCAGACATGATTTTTTGAGGGGTGAATAGCGAGTGGTGAGTAGTGAGTAGTGAGTGGCTGCGCCTCTGTCTACTCACTACTCGCCATCCGCTGCTCACTCGATGTTTTGCGCCTGCTCACGCAGCTGCTCGACCTCGATTTTGAGTTCGAGCCCGATCGCGGTGAGCCCCGTATCGTTGGATTTGGCGCAGAGCGTATTCGTCTCTCGACCGAGCTCCTGCGCCAGAAAGTCCAGACGACGGCCGACCGGCCCGCCTGAGACAAGCAGTTTGGAAGCGCTCTCGACATGGGCTTTCAACCGGTCAAGCTCCTCGCGAATGTCGGCGCGAACCGCCAGCAGCGCCGCCTCCTGATGCAGCCGCGTCGGATCAAGCCCTTCGGCGTTCTCGAGGAGTCGCGCGAGCTGCTGTTTCAGCCGCGCTCGAATCGCCTCGGGC
>JBFXJV010000001.1:0-33056 GCA_050174515.1 Methylocystis sp. | reverse complement strand
GCGTCGCGCCCGTCTCGATATCGCCGGCAAGGCATTCAAATATTGGTATTACCGGACGCAATTTGAATTCGGCGGAAGCAGCGGCAGCGGAAGCTCCGCGAACGTCCGCGACGCGTGGCTGGCGTTCAAATATCCGCTCTTGACGACGATCGGCCTCCCCTACGAGACGCCAATCGTCATCCAACTCGCCAATCAGTTGAGGCCGCTGGGTCTCGAGGCGATGAGCACCTCAAACTCCGGCATCACCTTCATCGAGCGCTCGATGATGTCGGACGCCTTCAACACGCCAAGGCGACATCTCGGCGCGTCGATCGCCAGCGGCGGTCATAATTGGGGCGTCAAGGCCGGTCTCTACAGCACCAGCCCGCAAGACAGCTCCATTCGTCCGTTCAACACTAGGCTTGGCCAGTATTGGGAGGTTGACGGCCGTGCAGTCTTCCTGCCGATCCGCACCGAAGAGGATCTGATCCATATCGGCGCCACGGGGCGCTATTATCAAAACAATGGCGCGAGCGGAGCGACGAATGATGAATTGCGTGTTGGACGCGGCGTGCGCAACGAAGCCAATGCGTTGAACACGCGCCTGCTCGAGACCCCGGATATGTCGTGCAATCCAGGCGGTCCGTTCAATCTCTTCGGCTCAGTGTGGGCGTCTTACCCTGGGTTGAACGGCTCGCTTCTTCAGAACGGCTGTCTGAAAAACTCCACCCAGTTCAACGTCGAATTCGTGGGCATTCACGGGCCCTTCAGCATTCAGGCCGAATATTCTCAGCAATACTATAACCGCAACTCCTACAACTCGGCCGGCCTGCTGATTACCCCCACCGCCTTGACGGGCGTGCCCGCGCTTCAGGCGGCGCGACTCGCGGCAGGACAAGGTCTCCAAAGCTCCGCAGCGTTTGACGGCTTTTATGTGCAGGCGCAGCTGTTCCTGACCGGCGAAACGCGCATCACGGCCTATACGGACATCGACCACAATATCAACACGCCCTACACCTTCTCGACGCAGCCCAAGATCCTCAATCCGGTCAGCAAGGGCGGCTACGGAGCCTGGGAAGTCGCGGGGCGTTGGAGTTCAATCAACCTCGACAACGGCGCGCAAGGCGCCTGGAGCTATCTCCCGGCATACGGCGCGCTCGGCCTCATTCCCGGCGTCGCCACGCCCGCGGGACTTTTCCCGGCCGTTCTCGCCGCGAATTCGGTCGGAGTCACCGGCGGGCGGGTCAACAAGATCACGTTGGGCCTGAACTGGTATCCGGAAAAGGGCTACCGCTTCCTGTTCAACTACGGACGCGTCTTGGACAATGTCGCGCCGTTTAACCAGCCCTGGCTCGCCCGCAACAACACCAGTTCGTTCCTCACCCGCGCGGAAGTCTGGTGGTAACAGTCTCTCTTGTCTGACTCTCAAGCAATCCCGCCGGTTCTTCCGGCGGGATTTTTATTTCGATTTAAGTTTTGCAGGCGCCAGAGCCGAGGCGGAGTCCGCTCACTCATGCCACATGCGGATCAGATCGCCGATGATTTTCAGCTGCAGGTCGGCGACCGCGTCATGTCCGTTCTTTTCCATATAAGCGCCGAGAACGGCGTTGAGGTCGCGTAGAACTTTCCGTCGGCCTTCGTCGCGAATGCGGCTCTTGATCCAACCGACGCAGGCGAGACGGCTACCGCGCGTCACCTTGGCGACGCGATGGGTCAGGCCGGTGGAATAAATGAAAATGCTGCCGATCTTGGGTTTGACCTTGATGAGCCCATGCTCTTGCTCGAGCACGAGTTCGCCGCCCTCGTAATTGCTGTGATCTTCGAGAAACAGCGTGAAGGACAGATCGCAGCGCACGCCCTCCATGATCGGTGAATCCGAGTGATTGCCGTATTCCATTCCCTCATCGTATCGATTGACTATGACGCCCACGAGCCGTTCCGGCATGGCGAACAGATCGACTTCCGGATGCGCCAGGATGAGCGATTTGATCTCGTCGAGAGTCTTGCCGGCCTTCCGCTCGTCGAGCTGAAGATTTTTTTTAACGTTCGCGGCCATGCCGCCGGCCGTCGACGACCCCGAAACAAATGGCGCATTGAGAAGGCGCTGTCGGAAGCGCGCGCATTGGTCGTCGTCCAGAAAATCGTCGATGAGCAGCACGTTGGTCGCCTTCAACAAGGAAGATGTACGACACATCCCACGCTATGCTATGCATGAGCATCCCGTCGTGAAAGCGGGGTTGAGTGCGCCGTGATGGGCGGGCGAATCGCAGGATGCTCGCCCGGCCGTCGGTTTAGGTTCACGGTCACCATGCCTAAAGAAGGCGTGTGCGGCAAGATGTCAGCGAGCCGGCGGACGCGGCTTAAGAAGCAGGAAATCCAACGCCGCATCGACGCGTCGAGCGTGAGATTCGTTAACGAAGGATGAGAACGTCCCGAACATTCGGGACGTTCTCAATTCGACTTCATTTTCGACACGTCAAATTTTGAAATTTATTTCCTGCGCCCGATCTATCGCTCACGGGAGCGCTCGCAGGCTTTAATCCTGCGAGTGGCTGATCGACGAGGACTATTTCAGCCCCGTTCAGCCAAGTCCGCCACCACGCCCCTTCGGCGATAAGCTTTGCGCCCGTTTTGCAGCGGTGGACGGCGGGCTGGATCCACGGCCGGCAGGTGAGAAGCCTGCAACTGTTTCGGTCGCTTCTTGAAACCTCTTCATTCGACCCGCCGCGCAGAGCGGAGGTCGGCACGTCAATGGGCGGCGACGCGATGCGCCTGCTTAACCCGAGCGGATATTCGCAGACATGTGTTGCTACAGTATTTCTGGACATAATATATTATTTCTGTACTGTTTTCTATTCGTATAAATTAGACACCATATTTCTAAATGTTTTCTGAATGAGTACTTTATCGAGATTGTACGCTAGATGACATAAAAGTGAAAAATACCACTGTACATGCTATACGTCTATGACTCATTTTTGTACGTATAGATTGAGTTGGATGGACCTTATATGTGCTTTATGCGATATATAAGTACTGATAAGTGTGTTGTACACTAGCAACATATTCGTACATAGTGAGTTTTGAGGCGCTTAAGTACTGTAAGACAGCTTCATTTGTCACCGAAGCGTCATCCAATAACGGCCATAAGTCGTGCGCTGTTTTTCTAAACCAACCAAGCGCGAGGCTGGGACATGGCAAATACTCGGATCAATCAATCACTCGCTCTAGCGACGGTGGGGACGTTGCTCTCGACGACCGGCGCTGGCGCGATGGACAGCGGCACTGAAGCGCGACTGCGCATGCTGGAGGCGGAGATCGCCAGACTTCGTCCATTGGAAGCGGAGGTCGCCAAGCTTCGTCACGAGGCGCACGGCGCGAAAGCGCAGGCGAAAATCGCGACGAATGTGGCGAACGCCGCTCACGCGCATGTCAGCAAGGACGGTCACGGCCATCCGCCGCCGCCGCCGGTCTTCGTGAGTTTCAGGAACGGCCTCTTTGTCCAGACTGAGGACAAGGCATATAGCTTCAGAATCGGCGGCCGCATTCAGATTGACGGCGGCGGCATCACTAATCCGATCGGCGTTCCGACGAACTACGGTTATGCTGGCCACGCGGGCATCCGTCGCGTGCGTATGTTTGCTGAAGGCGTGGCCGCGAAGATATGGTTCTACAAGCTGCAATATGACTTCACCGGCTCGGGGCTAGGCGGCATCCGCGACGCTTATATCGGACTGAAGATTCCGAACAGCGAACTTCCCTACGCCACCAGTCCGGTATGGATCCACGTCGGCTCGACATATGAGCCGTTTAGCCTGGACGCGATGAACTCATCGAAATATATCGATTTCATCGAGCGCCCGATGGCGGTCCCGGGCCTCGCGCCGTTCCGTCATCTTGGCGTCTCCGCCGCGAGTCACGGCGAAAACTGGACGGCCAGGGCCGGCGTTTTCACGACAAGTTTCGAGGACGCCAACTTCAACCCAGGTTTGATCGGCGCGCCGGCGACCTTCTGGGCGCCGGTGCCCCGGGGCGGCGGCGATTATTTCGATGTGACCGGCCGTTTCACCTATGCGCCGATCAAGACCGAGAATGAGATTCTCCATCTCGGCGTCGCCGGCCGTTATCACCAGCCGAATGACGCCACTGGACTCTCCGATGACCGCATGCTGCGCGTCGGCAACCGCGAGCGTTCTGAGGCGAACGTCCTCGGCATGCAAACGCTCGGCACTCCCGATCTTTCCTGCGGCGCCACTGGGTTCCCGCTTGGCGGAATTCCGGGGAATGTTATCGGCGTCACACCCGGCGTTCCGGGCAAATGCGTCAACAACGAAGTCCAGTTCGGCTTCGAACTGGCCGGCGCGTGGGGTCCGCTCTCGTTCCAGGGCGAATATATCGGCATGCAGGTGAACCGTAACCCCAGCAAAATGCTGCAGTCGGCGATCCTGGGTAACTTTACGCCGGGCGGTTCCTCAGCCTATTTCAACGGCTTCTATGGATACGGCCAGTGGTACATCACCGGCGAGGCGCGCGCCGAAGCTTACAGCGTGAAGGACAAGAACGGCGCGTCCTTCGAGCAGGTCAAAATTCTCCACCCGTTCAGCAAGGGCGGTCCCGGCGCCATCAGCGTCGCCGCCCGATACAGCGCGCTCAACCTTAACAGCGGTCGCTGGTCGGGTTCGGGCCTCTACAACATGCTCACCTATTCGACGCTCATTGCTCCGAACTCCGCCATGGCCGGGGTGATCGCCAATCAGGCGGGCATCGCCGGCGGCCGCCAGGAGAACACGACCTTAGGCATCAACTGGTATCCGGACAATGGTTTCCACTTCCAGGCCAACTGGACTCATGTGCTGCATTGGTCCGCTCCGCTGCAAGGACTCTCTCCGGGGGGGTATACGCCACTTGCTCTAGCGCCGTCAGCATTGCTGGCCCTCCAAGGAAGATATCAGAGCCAATCGCATCCTGATCTCTTCGAAGTCCGCGCTCAAGTTTACTGGTAGACGGAGCTTTCGCTGTCTTTCCTGGTTGGCCTGCCGAGCTCAAAGCCCGGCAGGTCTCTTTACTTGTTACCGCCACGCTGGCCCATGACCCGAACGAGACGCTGGTAGCTTCTCGTCAAGGTTGGCGCTGCATTCTGACTTTCGAACGCAAACGGAAGCGTGAGGCAGGACTCCGGCCGCTCGGCAAGCGGCGCGGCCGCGGCTGACAGCGTGGCGATAGACGCCAGGTTTCATTCGCTGGAAGCGTAGGTCGCCACGCTTTATCTTGAGGCGCACGAAGCGATAGCGCAGCGAAAAGCGCGCACTGGCCTTCGCCCAGGAAAGCTTCGAGCGATGTTGACCGCCTTCAACAGGCAACCTGAGAGAGCATAGCGTCCGACGCAGCTGGGCTCTGCATTGCCGCGCATGGCGGAGAGTAGGCTAACACGCTGGAAAATCAATGCGGACCAGGCTTTCGGCGCACACATAAACCGCAGGCTTGGAGGCGGCTCGAGGCGTAACATGGTTGTCACCGAACGGTCATTGAGATCGCTCACTCTCTCGCGCTGAATTCCGTGGAGATTGTCTCGATGAAGCGCCGCACTTTTCTGGCCGCCGGCGTCGCGCTGATGGCGGGCGCGGCATTCGCGCTTGATCTCGAACTCGAGTCCTACAAGGCGATGCCCGGCGTCGCAGGCCACCTCAAGTCGGTTGGCTCGGACACCATGGTCCATGAGATGGAGCTCTGGGCGGAAGGCTTCAAAGCGATCTATCCCAAAGTCTCGATCGAAATCGAAGGCAAGGGTTCCGCCACGGCCCCGCCGGCTCTGCTCGAGGGGCGCGCGCAGCTCGGGCCGATGTCGCGTCCGATGGCGCCCGACGAGATCGAGAACTTTATCGTCAAATACGGCTACAAGCCCACGGCGGTGCTCGTCGCCGTGGACGCGCTCGCAATCTATGTCCACAAGGACAATCCGATCGCATGCGTGTCGATGGAACAGCTCGAACGCATCTTCGCCGCCGATCCGAAAAGCGGCGGCGGCCATAGCATTCGCGTATGGGGCCAGCTCGGACTGACCGGCGATTGGGCGAAAAGGCCGATTGCGCTTTTCGGCCGCAACACGCTTTCAGGCACCTATAAATTTTTCAAACAGAACGCGCTTGGCGGCGGGGATTTCAAGGAATCGCTGAAGCAGCAAGTGGGTTCGGAAGCCGTCGTGAGGGAGGTCGGCGCCGATATCAGCGCCATCGGCTATTCAGGCATCGGCTATAAGACCCACGCGGTGCGGGCTGTGCCGGTTTCTGCTGGCAAACGATGTTTCGAAGCGAATTTCGCCAATACCTACTCGCGCAAATATCCCTTGGCGCGCGGTCTTTACATCAATGTGCTGAAGGATCCCAACGCCGCGTTTGACAGCTTCGCCGGCGAGTTCGTGAAGTATGTCCTCTCGAAGGAGGGGCAGCTGCAGGCGAAAAAGGGCGGCTACTTCCCCATCACGCGCAACATTCGCGAACACGAATTGACGCGATTGGGACTGCTCGCCTCAGCAAACTGAGAGTCCCGGAGACGCCGGCATCCCGAACTGGCGCGCGCCAAATTTCGCAAACTGCGCGCCGACCTCGCGGAGCGGCCTCAACTCATCCTGTCGGTCACCGGTTAATTCCGGACGCGCTCTATCAGGCCAGATTGCTGGCCGGTTGCGGCAGAAGCTGTCGCGGCTGTAAATCCATGATCTTACGCGCGTGGCCGACATAGCCGAACGCATCACGAGCTCATAAAGAGCCGTCTCTTGCGCCGAATAAGTTTTCTGTTTGGTCTTCATCGTGTCCCTCGGTCGCCGAGGCGGCGCGCTTTGCGTCCCGTCTGCTCTTCGCCCCCTCGAGTCATGATTTGCCGCGGGACCAACGGGGGACATCATACAGTTTAGGGCATAGCTGCTCAGGGCATGGCTGCCTGCTTCGCGCCTCCAGCCCAAACTAAAGCTCTACAGAAAATTCTCAAGCTAGCCCGTTGACGCAGGCCGATTATGACATATCTGTGACATATCGAATTTGGCCGCAGCGGGGAGCTTTCCGATGATTCAGCGTGTGTTGTTTGCGGCGGTCATCGGGCTTTTCGCTTTGGGTCAGTCCGCTCTCGCGGATCATAAGCGTCATGTATCGCCGAAGCGGCATCCGAACCATGCCGCCTGCGAGCGCAGCGGCTGGAATCATCCATCGTGCGCTCATCTCGGCCACTACGGGGACAGCACTCACTACTACTATCACCATGATCGACGCCGCCTTCACGGACTGGCGCTGGACTGATCGGCTTGGGGGCAGGCCCGCTCAAAAGTCGGAGAAAAATCATGAGGAGGACATTGACGGTAGCGTTTCTCGCCCTTGCTTGCGCGCTCGCAAGCGGCAGCGCCTTTGCACAGCGTGGGCGCACGCCCTGCTGCTCTCTGGATGCTCCGGCCTGGCTGAAGTATCAGGTATGGGCCAACGCGCATTATCTCGGATGTGACTATATGCGGCAGCTTTACAAATACGGCGATGACGTCGACGCAAGGCGCGCCTGCCAGGGGATGATGTTCGACTGACCCGCGCTTGAACCGAACGGCGCTCCTACGGCGCGCGCATGTTGCGGCGTCTGAGGAGGCGCAGAACGCGGCGCCGCGGAAGTTGATCTTGAAATGAACCGCTTTGCGCGCCGAGGCCACGGTCAGCACCAGGCGCATCCAGACCCGCTCGAAGTCGGCGCTCAAATTTACTGATCGACGCAGATCTCGCAGCTGGCCTGCCGAGCCCAAAGCCCGGCGGGCTTTTCTTTGCGCGTCCGGAGATGATATGATTGAAAATAACTGAAATCCCAAAGGGGGAGCGTGCGAGTTCGTCGATGAGGTCGCTCGTGACAACGCTTAGGCGATTGGTCCGGCGTCCATTCCCCCGGCGTTATGGCGTGAGAGCGCGCATGAACCGATATGATCGCCAGCCTCAGCCCGCTGAAGAGGCCGTCGTCGAATATCTCGACGGCGAATATCGGGTGCGCAAGCCCGGCGCCTATGTCCGCTGCGCGGTGACAGGGGAGCCGATCCCGCTCGAAGATCTGCGCTACTGGAACGTCGATCTGCAGGAGCCTTACAGTGGCCCGCACGCCAAGCTGATGCGTCTCGGCGTCAAGAAGCCCGATTAGGGATTGGCGCGGCGCGCTTCTCTTGCGCCAAGCAGCCTGTCGAGCGCTTCGTCTAACGCGACGGCATGGTCGAATACGAGAGTGACGGGAAGCGTATCAACGCCGAGCGTTGCGATCTGGTCGCCCATCCGGGCCGCATCCTTTTCCGTCGTGACGAGGCGCGCGCCATACGCCTGCCGCAACTTCGACAGCGTCGCGAAGTCCCGCTCCGTGAATCGACGGTGATCGTCAAAGGAAAGCCGCGCCGTGACTTCGGCGCCGCAACTTTTCAACGAGTCGAAAAATTTCTCGGGTCGGGCAATGCCGGCGAAGGCCACGACGCGAATGCCTCTTATCGCCTCAACGGCGTCGGGATCGGGAGCCAGATGCGCGGTGGCGACGGGCTTGCTGGCGCGCGCGGCGATATCGCGGCCTCGAGCGCCGTCGCCGATGACGATCAGCATGTCCGCCGCGGCAAGCTGCGCGTCGAGCGGCGCGCGCAAAGGTCCGGCGGGCATGCAGCGGCCGTTGCCGGCGCCATAGTCCGAATCGATAGCGATCAGCGTCAGGTCGGGCGCGATGCGACGGCTGTGAAAGCCGTCGTCAAGCACGACCACGCTGGCGCCCAGTCGCTGCGCCAGGGCTGCGCCGGCGACGCGGTCGGCGCCCACGATCGTCGGCGCGGCGCGCGCGAGCAGCAGCGCTTCGTCGCCGACATCGTCAGCGTCGTGACGATCCGGATCGACGGCAAAGGGCGAAGGTTCGCGGGCCGAGCGGCGATAGCCGCGCGTCAGAATCGCCGGCCGCTCGCCCGTGGCGTGAAGACGTTGCGCGAGGGCGATCGCAAGCGGCGTCTTGCCGTCGCCGCCCGCCGTCAGCCCGCCTGCCACGATGACCGGCAGATTGGCGCGCGGCGCGGCGCGCGCCAGCCGCTTGCCGGCGACGCCGCCATAAAGGGCGCCGAGCGGGGACAGAAGTCGCGCCGCCGCGCAGTCATCGCGCCAGAAGCCGGGCGCGCGCATCTTAAAGAGCGCGAGGGCGCGCGACGCTCATTGCTGGGCGACCGCCAATTGCGCGAGATAGGGCTCGACGGCGTTCATGATTCCGCGCGAGGCGCCGCCCAGCCTCTCGACCGTTTCAGCCGCGGCGCGCCCCATTTTGCGCATGCGCGCCGGCTCGGAAAGGAGATAATGCGCAGCCCGCGCCACCGATGCGGCGTCCGAAACGCGCGCGGCCGCCTTTGCCGCCGCGAGCTCGTTGTAGACTTCCGAGAAGTTTTCGACATGGGGGCCATGGAGAATGGCGCAACCGAGCTTCGCCGGCTCGATCGGATTTTGTCCGCCGCCGGGCAGCAGCGACTTGCCCATCAGCACGACTCCGACGCTTCGGAAGACGAGGCCGAGTTCGCCGACGCTGTCGACGACATAGACGTCGACGTCGCGCGGCGGCTCGCTCTCTTGCGAACGCAACGCCGCGTTCAGTCCTCTGGCGCGGGCGGCTTCGACGATCTCGGCGGCGCGCTCACGGTGCCGTGGCGCGATGATCGTCAGCAGCGATGGCGTCTTGGCGGCCATTTCTACATGCGCGTCGAGCACAATGTCCTCTTCGCCGGCATGAGTGGAAACCGCCGCCCAGGCCGGCCGCGCCCCGATCGCGCCATTGAATTCGGCGAGTTTCGCTGAATCCGCGGGTGGCGGCGGGACGTCGAATTTGAGATTGCCGGCGATGCGCACGCATCGCGCGCCGAGCGCCATGAACCTGGCGGCGTTATCCGAATCCTGCGCGAGACAGAGATCAACGGCGCCGAACACGGATTTCGCCGCGCCGGGAATGGCGCGCCAGCGCTCGGCGGATTTTCGCGAGATGCGGGCGTTGGCGAGAACGAGCGGCGCGCCGCGCGCGCGTACCGCCGCGACGATATTGGGCCACAGCTCCGACTCGGCGAAGACCGCGATGTCCGGACGCCAATGATCGAGAAAGCGCTCGATGAATTTAGGCGCGTCGAGCGGCGCATATTGATGGAAGGCGCCTGCCGGCAGGCGTGCGCTGAGAACCTGCGCGGAAGAGACCGTGCCGCTCGTGACGAGCACTTCAAGTCCGTGCTGAATGAAACGGTCGATCAGAGGCAGCAGCGACAGGGTTTCGCCCAGGCTCGCGCCATGCAGCCACACGAGTCGTCCGCCAGGGCGGGGGCGATGAGATTCGCCCATGCGTTCGGCCAGTCGCTCGGGATCTTCCCTGCCATGTCTTGCGCGCCAGTTGAGGAGAGAGCTGGCGAAGGGAGTCGCCGCTATCGTCGCCAGCCGGTACAATTTCAGAAGCGACATGTTTCCTGTCTATTCGGGATCGTTCCAGTCTGCAGGGGCTCGACGACTGCTTTTTCTCCGCGCGTCGCGGCGGCCTCCGGAAACATGATTCTATTGCCCGGCAAAGCGGCAAATTTTGGAAATGATTACAGCTCCTCCACGTCGGGATCGAGCAGCCGATAGAGGTGCACCACAAAATAACGCATATGCGCATTGTCGACGGTCGACTGGGCCTTCGCCTTCCAAGCCGCGAGCGCGCTGTCGTTGTCCGGATAAATGCCGACGATGTCGAGCTTGCTCGGATCACGGAAAGCGACGCCGTCAAGCGTTTCCAACTCGCCGCCAAATACAAGATGCAACAATTGTTTTTCTTTTTTTGGCGTGGTCGCCTGCGTCGCCTTGTTCATAACTTTCCTTCCAGCGCCTCCCGCGCCAGCGCGAGGCTTTCGTCAAACAGCGACTCCGGCGCCGCGATAAGCATGTCGCGGGCGAGCGAGGCGCGATTATAGGTGAGCGCAACGCCTTCAGGCTCGCTTAGCATGGCGCCCGCCTCTGCGAGGATAACGTCTGCGGCGGCGATGTCCCAGTCGCGCGCATTGGGAGCGGCGACGACGATATCATGCCGGCCGGAGGCGATGTCGGCAAGCCGCAGCGCCAGCGAGGGGGTGCGCGGCGCCATGACGAATCCCTGCGGCGAGGCCGCCAGTTGGTCCCGAATCGCGCGAGGCGCGACCAGCGCCGCGCCCGAGATTCCAGCGCGCTGGGGGGCCCGGATGGGAGAGGCGTTGAGAAAGGCGCCGAGCCCGCGCGCGCCGATATAGGTTTCTCCCAGAGCCGGCGCATGGATCACGCCGGCCACCGGCCGGCCGCCGACGACGAGAGCGATGGAGACCGACCAACGCGCGTCGCCCCGCGAGAATGCGTGCGTTCCATCGATCGGGTCGACGACGATCAAAGCGTCGCGCTCAAGTCGCTCGCTGGTGTCGGCGCTTTCTTCGGAGAGCCAGGCCGCCTCCGGCGCCAGCCGCGCCATCTCGTGGAAGAGGAAGCGGTCGACGGCGAAATCCGCCTCGGTGACCGGCGAGCCGCCGCCTTTGTATGACACGGCGGCGGTCGTCCGTTCGCCAGGACGGAAATAGGCCATGGCGATGTCGCCGGCGCGGCGCGTGACGTTCTCGAGTTGTGGAAGAAAAGCGGCGAGTTCCGCTTGGCTGGAGCCCATCATCAGGAGGAGTAGGCGAGGCGCCCGGCGTCCGCAAGCGGGCCCGTTGCGCAGAATAGGAGCAATTTGATCGAATCCATTTTCCCGGACTTCACCTTCATCTCCTAAATCCAGCGTCAAAGCAATGATTTACGGCATATTCACCAGGCTTTTTAGCGCCTTTCCGTCAGAGCTGCGGCAATATCGGCGCCGAAAACGAATTCAACCCTCAAGGAGCGACCAATGGTTGAGGCAGACACCGCCCGCAAGATCGAGAACAGCGTTTATGTGCAGCGCGACCGGCGCGCCGATGGCGGCGCGCGCCGTATCCGGATGACACGGGACGACGTGCTGATCGCCCGCCGGCTGAGCGGCGTCGCGATGGTGATCTCGGTGCCGGTTGCCGCCTATCACGGCGTCGCCCTCGACGTGCAGCCGGCCGGAGACGGATCGCCGCGCTACGTCCTGTCGCTGGCGCACAGCGATCCGGACCTCGACATTCTGCTCGGCGAGACCCAGGATTGCGGGACTGTCGCCGCCGACTGGCGCTATTGGGCGTCCTGGCTCGGGCTGCCGCGCCTCACCGAAGAGGATGGCGAACTGCGCGCGCTCGATGGGACCGCCGAAGACGCTGTCGCTTCGGCGCGCCGCCGCGGCGACGCCAACGTCCGTAAGCGCCGTCCCCGGTTTCTCATTCGCCGCAAAGGCGGCGATCCAAGCCGAACCAGGATGGTCCATGCCGAAGAGCGCGAGATCATTTCCTATGAGTAAGCCGTCCCGCCTTCGACCTAAGCCGCGCCGAGCACTTCCTTTTCGAAGCCCTCGCGGATCTCGTGCTCCTTGAGCTTCCTGCCGATGAAGACGAGGCGCGACTCGCGCTTCTCGCCTTCCTTCCATTCGCGCTGCAAATCGCCGTCGAGAATCTGATGAACGCCCTGGAAGACGAACCGCCGCGGCTCGTTGTTGAAGGCGATGATTCCCTTGCTGCGCAGAATGTCCGGCCCTTCGCGCTGTATAAGGTCATTGAGCCAGGGAACGAAGCGCTCGGGATCGACCGCGCCTTCGTGGCGGATCGAGATGGAATGCATCTCGTCATCATGGAAATGCGTCAACCCGGCGTGATGCGCCTCATGCTCATGATGAGCATCATGATGATGGTCATGATGATGATCATGGCCGCAGTCTGGACCGCATTCATGATCATGGTCGTGATGCGCATGGTCGTGATCGTGACTGGATTCCTCCGCGTCGAGGAAGGCCGGCTCGATTTCAAGAATGCGATCGAGGTCGAAGGCGTTGCGCTCCAGGACCGCCTGCAAGGGAACATCCGACTTAATTGTGCGATGGAGCGCGGCGTATGGATTGATCGCGCGGATGCGGCACTCGACTTCGGCGAGTTCGTCGTTTGAAACGAGATCGGTTTTGTTAAGGACGATGACGTCGGCGAAGGCGATCTGACTTTTCGCTTCAGGCGCGTCCTTCAACCGCTCGCCGAGCCATTTGGCGTCGGCGACGGTTACTACCGCATCGAGCCGCGCCGCCTCTTTCACGTCGGCGTCCATGAAAAACGTCTGCGCGACCGGCGCCGGATTGGCGAGTCCTGTCGTTTCGACGACGATCGCGTCGAACTTGCCGCGACGGCGCATCAGCCCTTCGAAAATGCGGATGAGATCGCCGCGCACGGTGCAGCAGATGCAGCCGTTGTTCATTTCGAAAACTTCTTCGTCGGCGCCGACCACAAGATCATTGTCGATGCCGATTTCGCCGAACTCGTTGACGATGACGGCATAGCGGCGACCATGCTGTTCGGTGAGAATGCGATTGAGAAGCGTCGTCTTGCCGGCGCCGAGATAGCCGGTGATGACGGTGACGGGGATTTTGTCGGTCATTTTTTCTCCTGCGGAGAAGGCAGTTGGGCAGTCGGCAGTCGTCATTGGGCAGTCGGATCTCCGATTGCCGACGGCCCGCTGCCCACTGCCGCCTACGGCGCCAGGGCTTTGGTCAGTTCTTTCACATTATGGCGCATCATGTCGATATAGGTTGCGCCGTCGCCTTTTGCGTCGGACAGGGCATCTGAATAGAGCACGCCGCCCATGCGGGCGCCGGTCTCGCTCGCGATCCTTTTGGCTAGGCGCGGATCGGCGATATTCTCGACAAAGACCGCCGCAACCTTATGCGTCCTAACCGCGTCGATGATTCTTGCGACATCGCGGGCGCTGACCTCGGCTTCGGTCGACACGCCTTGCGGCGCGATGAATTCGACCCCGTAGTGCGCCGAGAAATAACCGAAGGCGTCATGGGTCGAGACCACTCGGCGACGCTCCTTCGGAAGGGCGTCGATCGCCTGACGGATGTCGGCGTCGAGCGCGTCGAGCCGGGCGAGATAGGCGTCGGCGTTCGCCTTATAGGCTTGCGCGCCTTCGGGGTCGGCCGCGGTCAGCGCGTCGCGAATCGCTTCGACGTAGATTTTCGCGTTCGCCACGTCCTGCCAGGCATGCGGGTCTAGCCCCTCTTCGCCCGTCCGTGCAGCGACTCCTTTTCCCAAGGTGACGACTTCGCCTTTGCTCTTCGCAGCCCTGATCAAACGGTCGAGCCAGCCTTCGAAGCCGAGCCCGTTGACGAAAATCAGTCGCGCCTTGGCGATGCGGCGTCCATCGGCGGGACTGGGTTCATACACATGGGCGTCGCCGTCAGGACCGACGATCGTCGTGACCGAAACCCGGTCGCCGCCGACCTCGCGGACGAGATCGCCGATGATCGAAAAACTGGCGACGACCGGAATCTTCTTCGTCTCCGCCAGCGTCGCGGTAGCGAGCGCGACGAGGGAAAGCGCGAGCGCGCTTCGGCGTGTGAACATCGCTTTATCCTTCGAGATGCCGGCGAGGGCGTTTCAACCGCAATAAGCCGCCGGCGTGGCCGAAAATCATCGAGACGAAATAGGCGACGCCGGCGGCGAGAATGATCGCCGGCCCGGTCGGCGTGCTGGTCTCATTGGAGAAGACGAGACCAAAGTAACAGCAGAGCGCGCCGATGGCCGCGGCGAGCGGCAGGGCGATGGCGAGATCGCGCGTCCATAAGCGCGCCGCGGCGGCGGGAAGCATCATCACGCCGACCGCCATCAGCGTGCCGAGCGCCTGAAAGCCAGCGACGAGATTAAGCACCACGAGCGCAAGGAAGAGGAAGGGCGTGAATTCGCCAAACGCGCTCGTCTGGCGCAGAAACAGCGGGTCGAGCGTATCCATCACCAGCGCACGATAGAAGAGCGCCATCAGGACGAGCGTCACGGTCGAGACGCCAACGAGCATCAGCAGCGCCGCGTCGTCGAGGCCGACGACCGAACCGAAGAGCACGTGAAGCAGGTCGACGTTCGAGCCGCGCAGCGACACCAGCGTGACGCCGAGCGCCAGCGAGACGAGATAAAAGGCCGCGAGCGAGGCGTCCTCGCGCAGCGTCGTGAATCGCGACGCCGCCCCTGCGGCGAGCGCCACGACGAGACCGGCGACGAGACCGCCAAAGGTCATCGCCGGCAAGGAGAGCCCAGCGACAAGATAGCCGACGGCGGCGCCGGGCAGAATGGCGTGGGAGAGCGCGTCGCCGGCGAGCGACATGCGCCGGAGGATCAGGAACACGCCGAGCGGCGCGCCCGAAAGAGCGAGCGCCAGCGAGCCGACGAGCGCTCGCCGCATGAATTCATAATCGGTAAAGGGCGCGACGAAGACGTCAGTGAACATGGAGCTTTTCTTCGGCGCCGCGACCGTCGTCGCGGAGACATTCGCTCGCGTCTTCGTCGAAGGCTTCCGACATGGCGCGGGCGCGGACGAGATTTTCCTGGCAAAGCGCGGCGCGCGTCGCGCCCCAGAAGATGCATTCGCGCGCGATCAGCAGCGTTTGCGGAAACGCCCGGCGAACGATGTCCAATTCATGCAGAACGGCGACGACTGTGCGACCCTCGGCGCGCCATCGCGCGATCAGCGCCAAAAGGTCGTCGATCGTCGCTTCGTCGATCGCGCCGAAAGGCTCGTCAAGAAGCACGATGGGCTGATCCTGGACAATCAGCCGGGCGAACAGCGCGCGTTGCATCTGCCCGCCGGACAGCGTCTCCAAGGTTCGCGATTCGAATCCGACGAGCCCGACCGTTTCGATCGCCGACGCGACCCGCGCGCGCTCGGCCGGATTCAGCGCCGCCAAGAGTCCGATGCGCGCCAGAGCGCCCATCGCCACGAAATCCCGCACATTGATCGGGAAGGCGCGGTCGATGTCGACGACCTGCGGCAGATAGGCGGCGGCGCGGCGTGACGCGCCGACGAAATCGATTGCGCCGCCAAGCGGCGCGAGCAGCCCGGCGAGCCCCTTGAGCAGCGTCGATTTGCCGGCGCCGTTGGGGCCGCAGACGGCGAGGCCTTCGCCGGGCGCGATCTCGCCGTCGAGGTGATGAACCGCCGGGCGGCGATCATAGCCGAGGGTGAGATTGACGAGCCGGATCGCCGGCGCGTTAGCAACCGCGGTCAATGCAACGCCCAATAGGCGCCGGCCCACAGCGCCGCGAGGAGCAGCGCCGCGACGCCCAGACGCGCGCCGGCGGAGGCGCCGAGCGCCGAAAGCCGCATCTCTTTGGCGCCGGCGCCGGCGATAGCCGCGTCGGCATGCGTATGCTGGGGCAGGGCGCGTTCATGCGTCGTCATGTCGAACATGGCCAATGTTATATTGTAACGCTGAGATAGAACAAGTCGGCCGCCACGCTTTCCGTGCGTCCGCCGGAGCATCCCAGCGCCGCATAAGTATAGGCTGAGCCCTGTTTGCGCCAATTGGCCGTGGACAGGGAAGGGCGACTCTGTTATCTGCTGCCGCACGGGTCAGGCGCTCCGTCAGCGCCCGGCGACCTGTTCCCAATTCGAACGCCTGTCGACGATTCCGTCGCGGCGCGCCAAACACAGGATGGATACGTGCAAGTTCTCGTTCGCGACAACAATGTCGATCAGGCGCTCAAAGCTCTGAAAAAGAAGATGCAACGTGAGGGCATCTTCCGCGAAATGAAACTGCGCGGCCATTATGAAAAGCCATCCGAGAAGCGTGCGCGCGAGAAGGCCGAGGCAGTCCGCCGCGCCCGCAAACTCGCCCGTAAGAAACTCCAGCGCGAAGGCCTGCTGCCGGTTAAGGCCAAGGCGGTCGGCCGCTGAGCCAGCCCGTTGTCGAATTCTCGCCGGATTGCGGGCTTTTTTTTAAGAATTGCCCTACGAAGCGAGTGCGAGACGACTACTACGGCTTGGGAGGTTTGGAAGGCATGGTCTTTAGCCGTGCGGCGGCTGCGCCCCGCCAAGCTTCGCCCCTATCCCGTCAGGCCCTGACGCGCGGCGTCGCAGCGCTCGCCATGATCGCCGTTGCGGGTTGTGAAACCGCGAGCGGCATTCGGCCGCCGGGACGCGGCATCGCCGAAATCGCCGACACCGACCCCAAAGCCGCATCGGCCAATATTAATTCGCTCAGCGAAGTGATTCGCCGCAATCCGTCGAGCGCCGAGGCCTACAATACGCGCGGCGTCGCTTATGCCCGTGTCGGGCGATTTCAGGAGGCGGTCAGCGATTTTTCGCAGGCGATCAAGCTCGAGCCCAATAATTCGCCGGCTTACACCAATCGCGCGCTGGCGTTACGGCAAATGGGGCAGAGCGAGGCGGCCCGCGCCGATTTCGACCATGCCATCGACGCCAATCCCAGACATGCGCCGGCCTATGTCGGCCGGGCGAATTTGTTGCGCGCGCAGAACAATCTCGATCAGGCGCTCGCCGATCTCGACCAGGCCATCCGGCTCAATCCTGAAAGCGCGCAGGCTTTTCACGCGCGCGGCCTCATTCACCAGAAACGCGGCGACAACGCCCGCGCGGTGACCGATTTTGATAACGCGATCGACCGCGACCCATTCGCCGCCGCGCCTTATCTGGCGCGCGGCGAAAGCCTTGTGGCGCTCGGCAAATACGACAAGGCCGTGGAGGATTTCAACGCCGCGCTCAATGTCGACAGCAAAAGCGCGCTCGCCTGGGCTTGGCTCGGCGTCGCCTACGACAAGAGCGGCAATCGGCCAAAGGCGCAGGAATCCTACCAGCGCGCCCTTACCCTCGATCCGCAGCAGCCGATCGCCAAACAGGGCTTGGGACGGGGTTAGATCAGGCTGCATTTGGGCGGAATCGCCGAAATGCAGATAGCGTGGCGGAAGTTCTAAGCGCGCTGATCCTCGCGCCACTGCCGGTAGACCGCGATCGCCAGGGCGACGGCCAGCACGAAGGCGCAGCCGCCGATGGCGAGCCAGAGTTCAAGCGCGCCGTGGTTCGCGGCAAGAACAAATTCTGGGAGCGCCGGGTCCGCCGCCGCCATGTCGCCGGCGACCCAGCCGAGCAGGCCGGCCCCGGCCCAGACGAGCACGGGAAACCTTTCCAGCACTTTCAATAGCGCGCCGGCGCCGAACATCACGATCGGCACAGAGAGCAACAGCCCAAAGACGATGAGACTGGTCGAGCCGCGCGCCGCCGCCGCAATGGCGATCACATTGTCGAGCGACATGACCGCATCCGCCATGATGATCGCGCCGACGGCGCCCCAGAGATTGGGCTTTGCCTTAACGTCCGAATGTTCGCCTTCATCGATCAGCAATTTAATGGCGATGATCAGGAGCAATATTGCGCCGACGATTTTTAGATAGGGAATCGCCATCAGCTCGACGATGACGAGCGTGAAGGCGATGCGTAGAATTATTCCGCCGAGCGCGCCGAGAAAGACGCCCCAACGGCGCTGGCGCACCGGCAGCTGTCGACAAGCGAGCGCGATCAGAATCGCGTTGTCGCCCGAGAGCAGCAGGTTGATCCAGATGATCTCGAAGACTTCCCAACCGATGGCGAATTCGTGGGACATGCGTCCTTACCTGCCGGGCGACGCCCGTTCATTGTTGAGGAGACTGGAGCTTTTCATCTGGAGCGATCGTCCGCCGTGCGTCTGCATTAGCGGCATTTCATGCAAGAAGGAAGGCGCGCCCGGCCGCTTTGGCGGCGCCTTGATTGTTCTCCGGGAACGTCGGGCGTTCCTCGGCGTTTATGTCGCCAATGTGACCGGCGGCGTCGGTGACGTCGCCATGACGGGATGACGCCAAAGCGGCTTTGTGCTTTTCACCCTATATATTTGTTCACAGCCTCGCATATAGAATTTAATGGTGAGGGCTCGAGTCCATGCGCACCGTCATAGCCGCAGTTTTGATGGGCAGCGTGCTGAGCTGCAACGTCGCCGCCGGCGAAAGCATTTCGCAGAATGCGGGAAGCGCCGAGATCGCTTCTATTCTGAAGCGCATCAAACTTCCTCCGGGCTTCTCGATTTCGCTCTATGCGACCGCGCCCGGCGCTCGCACTCTCGCTGTCGGACGCGAAGGGAAAGCCATTTTTGTCGGCACGGATGAGAAAAACGCCTATGTGGTGACGCCGGGCGCAAACCAGGCCGCCGCGGTCGAACGCTTCGCGCCGTCTCTGCCGTTCATCATGCCGCATGGCGTCTGCCTCTCAGCGGATGGCGCGCTTTTTCTCGTCGAGCGCAATCGCGTCACGCGGTTTGACGACGCTGAAAACACCTGGCGCGAGGCTGCGACAAACGGCAAGATCGTCGTCAAGTCTGGCGATCTCATTCCAAGGAATGAACAGAGCCGCAACCATTCTTCGCGCGTGTGCCGGATAGGCCCAGACAACAGACTCTATATTTCGCTCGGCCAGCCGTACAATGTGGCGCCGCAGGACAAGCTCCCGCTCTATGAGAAAACCGGAATCGGCGGCATCATTCGGATGACTCTCGACGGATCGGGCCGCGAAGTCTTCGCGACCGGCATCCGCAATTCGGTCGGCATGGCGTTCGATACGGATGGGTCGCTCTGGTTCACCGACAATCAAGTCGACTCGATGGGCGACGATCGGCCGCCGGAGGAAATCAATCGCGCCGACAGGGCGGGGCTGAATTTCGGCTTTCCCTGGTACGGCGGCGGACATGTGCGCACCAATGAATATGCGCGCGCCGAGCCGCCAAAGAACCTCGTCTTCCCGGTCATCGAGACCGCGCCGCACGCCGCCGGTCTCGGCATAACATTCTACCGCGGCGACATGTTTCCCAAGGAATATCGCGGCGCGCTGTTTTACGCCCAGCACGGTTCCTGGGATCGCAGCGCGCCGATCGGCGCGCGGGTGATGGTGACGCTCTCCGGCACGACCGTGAGCGCGCCTTTCGCCGAAGGCTGGAACGTCGGAACTGGATCTTACCTTGGTCGGCCGGTCGACGTCGCGGAGCTCGCGGACGGCTCGCTTCTCGTCACCGACGACCAGAACGGCGCGATCTACCGCATCACCTACCAAAAGCCGTGACGCGCGTTTCAAGCGCGCTTCCGTCGTGGCCGGTGCACAGCGCGTCAATCATCTGACCCGCCTCCGCGCCCGGCGTGCGCGCGAGCGTGAAATCGGCGGCGCGCGCGGCGCCTCCGCGCTCGGTCAACAGCCGCACAGTTCGGCCCGTCTGCGCGTCGAGATGCGCACGCAGCGCCGAGTCGCCCTTTTCGCGCAGCCGCGCCGCGCGCGCCTTCGCGACAAGTGATGCGACCTGCGGCATGCGCGCCGCCGGGGTTCCTGGGCGCGCCGAAAAAGGAAAGACGTGAAGATGAGTAAGCCCGCATTCGTCGACGAGGTCTAGCGTCGCGGCGAACATTTCTTCCGTTTCAGTCGGAAAGCCGACGATGAAGTCGGCGCCGAACACGATGTCGGGCCGGCGGCTGCGAAGCGTGCGGCAGAAGTCGATAGCGTCCTGTCGCGAATGGCGGCGTTTCATGCGCTTCAAAATCAGATCGTCGCCCGATTGCAGCGACAGATGAAGATGCGGGCAAAGTCGCGAGTCTTCCGAAAAAGCGGCGATGAGATCGTCGTCGACTTCGATACAGTCGACGGAAGAAAGACGCAGTCGTTCGAGCTGCGGAACCTCGTGCAGCAACAGGCGCACGAGGCGTCCAAGCGTCCAGCCGTCGCCAAGATCGACGCCATAGCTGGTAAGATCGACGCCCGTCAGGACGATTTCCTTTTTGCCGCTCGCAACCAGCGCACGCGCCTGTGCGAACGCCTGGTTCGGCGGCGCGGAACGCGCTGCGCCGCGCCCAAACGGAATGATGCAGAAGGTGCAGCGATGATCGCAGCCGTTCTGAACGGCGAGGAGACCGCGCGTGCCCTCGACGCTCGAGAGCGCGCGGTTTGGCGCATGTTCGGCGAGAACCTGCGTCACGCCGTCGATCTTGGCGAAACCTTGAGGATCGAGCCTCGCCGCGCAGCCGGCGACGACAATCTCGGCTTGCGGCCGTTCGCGATGCAGGCGGCGGATCGACTGGCGCGCCTGCCGCGTCGCCTCGTTGGTGACGGCGCAGGTGTTGACGACGACGGTATCACGCGCGCTCGCATGCGCCTTGGCGAGTTCCTGTGACTCAACCGCGTTGAGCCGGCAGCCGAAGCTCACGACATCGGCGTTGCGCAGCGGCGCGTTCACGCGGCGACGTCCCGAAAAATCTGCGGGTCGAGCGTCGTTTCGAATTCGAATTCGACCGGTCCCGTCATCAGCACATGATCGTCAGCCCGCCATTCGATGGCAAGATCGCCGCCCGGCAGGCGCAGGCGTGCGGCGCGACCGCCAAGACCGGCGCGCGCCGCCGCGACCAGCGTCGCGCAGGCGGCCGAGCCGCAGGCTTTGGTCGCGCCGGTCCCGCGCTCCCAGACACGCAGCAGAATGTCGTCGCGCGCAAGCATCTGCGCGAAGCTGACGTTGACGCGTTGAGGAAAGAGCGGATGACGCTCGATGTGCGGACCAAGCGTCGCGAGATCAATCAGCGGCGCGTCATCGACAAAGAACACCGCGTGAGGATTGCCCATGCTCACAGCGGAGAATTGCGTCGGCGCGCCGGCGACCGGCGGATCGAGCGCGACCTCGCGCGTATCCTCGACAGCACGTGCAAGCGGTATCTCGCGCCAATCGAGTCGCGGACGTCCCATGTCGACCGTGAAAACCTTATCGGCCCTGCGCTGCGTTTCGATGAGGCCGGCGTCGGTCTCCAGGCGCAGCGCGTCCTTGCCCTCGCGCGCCAAAACATAGGCGACGCAGCGGGTTCCATTGCCGCAGGCGGCGGAAGGCGAACCGTCGACATTATAGATGCGCATGAAGGCGTCGTCGCCCAGCCGATGCGGCCTGTGCAGCGCCATGAGTTGGTCGAAGCGCAGGCCGGGCGCATTGGCGATGGCGCGCGCTTCCTGTGGCGCAAGCTCATGGTCGGTCCCGCGCAAATCGAGAACCAGAATCTCGTTTCCAGCGCCATTCATGCGCAGAATCTGAAGATGGTCGAGCGGATGCGCCATGAGGCAGATTTCGCCTGTTCTTCGGGGGACGCGCTCGTATATAGAGAAGGCCGCGCCGAAGCGCCACTGCGTCCGCCGGACGCCCGCCGCAGCGAGCGCCAAAATGCCATTATGGCCGATTAGGGCGCCCGACCATGGAAGACGAACCGGGCTTACTGGACAGCCTGCGACGCCATTGGCGGGCGCTGGCGATCTTTACGATTCTTGTCGCGGGCGCCGCGATCTATTCCGAGCGCGCGCTGTTTCCGGGCCGCGGCGTTGACGAAACGGAGAAATCAGTCCCGCCGACGCCAACTGCCGCTCCGGACGAAAAGCCCGGTGAGAAAGGACCCGCCGCGCCCGGCGAGGCCAAGCCGGCAGAGACCAGCCCTGCCGCAAGCGCCGCCGACGAAGCGGTCCAGGCGGTGATGAGCCAGACCGTGACCGTCGACGCCCGGCCCGCCGCCGTGGTCAAGGGGCAGGGTAAGTGGGGCGACGCGGCCAAGACGCTCTCCGAGGTGCTCGCCAAACTCAAAGACGCCATCGGCAAGGCGGGTCTTGCGGTCAATGGCCGGCCGTTCGCCGTCTTCACCAAGACCGACGACGCGGGCTTCTCCTTCGAAGCGATGGCGCCCCTCTCCTCGGCGCCGGAAGGCGCGCCAAAACTGCCCGACGGCGTCAGCATCGGCGCTTCGCCCGCCGGCAAGGCGCTAAAATTCCAGCATCGCGGCGCCTATGATGAGATCGAGGCGACCTATGAGGCGATCGCCGCCTATCTCGACGAGAAGGGCCTCGACACCAAGGACCTCATCGTCGAGGAATATCTCACCGACTTCAAAGGCGACGACGCGAATGTCGACGTTGATATTTACGTGTTTCTGAAGTGACGGATGCGGCGTTAGCCGCGCGCGCCTGGGCGCGATTGCTGAGTGAAATCGGAAACGAAGCGGCGCCAAAGTGAAGGCGCGCGTTCGCCAAAGGCGGACATGAATGACGCCTCGAATGGTTCTCCTGCTTCGAGTGCGCGAAGCAGCTGCAGGAACGCCGTCTCGTCGCGCGTGTGCAGCCAGCCGACGAACATTCCCGCCTGCCGGTAGGCGAGCCGCTGGCGCTGGGTGAGCGTGCTCTTCGTTGGATCGCGCGGCGGTTCACGCTCGAAGGCGAGCATGGCGAAGTCGATCCAGCGCCGACCGTCGAGCACGACGCGATAGCCCGCGCGGATCGCCTGCGCCGCTTCTTCTTCGCTGACGCCCTCAGCGCCGCCGCCATTCGACGCCATCACCGCGAGACCTTCGGTGAACCATTGCGGCGGGCGCGGCGCGCCAAACGGCCGCCAGCCGGAAAGATGCACATGCGATAATTCATGGGTGAGCACGCCTTCGAGGCGGTTGCGCTCAGCGCCGCAAAGCGTCGGCGACAGAAGCGCGGCGCCGGCGCGCGTCACGGCGGCGATGCCGGGATCGTCCATGCCATTGCCGCTCGCGTAATTGTCGTAGGATGCATAGACGCCGATGACCGGCGGCTGCGCGAAGGGGCGTCCGTGCGCGGCTTCGATCTGCGCAATGGCGCGCGGCGCGATTGCAGCCACGGCTTCGGCGCAGGCCCGCGCTTCGGGTTCGTAATGAACCCGCGCATCATTCGCCAATGCGGGAAGCAGGCGCGGATCGTTCCAGGCGACGCGCGCGGCAAGGCGAAGATCCGGTCGCAGCGCCAGCGCCAACATGGCCGCTGCGATGAACGCAAGCCCTAAACCCCACGCTTTCGCCATGATACGCGGCATAGCTGTCATGCCCTGTCACGCGGATTTCTCGTCCGGCCGATATTCGAGAATATCGCCCGGCTGACATTGGAGAATTTCGCAGATTTTTTCGAGCGTGTCGAAGCGCACGCCCTTCACCTTGCCGGATTTCAGAAGACTCACATTCTGCTCGGCGATGCCAATTTGCGCGGCGAGATCGCGCGAGCGCATTTTGCGCTTCGCCAGCATCACGTCGAGGTTGACGATGATCGGCATCAGACGATCTGCGCGTTTTCATCGGCGATGTCGGCCGCCGTTTTCTGGATGTGGGCAAGCGCAAGGAGCGTCGCGAGCAGCATGACGGTCGAAAGATCTTCTGGCCGAAAATAGACGGTCACCATGTGCGCGCCCAGCCCCTTATGAGCCGTAAGGATCAGCGACGTGATCGGCCGCGCGGCGATATCGACGAGCGCGGCGATGAGGCCCATCAGCGCAAGCGAGCGCAACCATCCAGCGGCATCGGGCGTGAAAATGCGCCCCTCAAGATAGCCCGAGAACAGTCGCCAGCCGGCGTAGCAGGCGGCGACGAGCAACGACCAGATTATGAAGCTGAGGCCGAAGGCGGCGAGGCGTTGAAAGGCGGATAGGCCTTCAACGTCGACCTTGAGCGCTGCAAATCGCGAGACGACCCGAGTCTCGTCGCGCCAGAACATCGCGATGGTGACGAGCGTCCAGAGGCAATAGGCGACGAGCGCGACGCGCAGCGTCTGGCATAGCCATCCGATGCGGCGACGGAGCGAGTCGAGGCGGCGGTCGTCAAAGGAAAGGGCTGGGAAGTCGGTCATGGCGGTCTCCTTGTATCGCTTACGTTGACACGAGAAAAGTTTAATGTCAAACATTAAGCACTATTAGTTAAACATGAGGCATTCCATGTCGCCCGTTCTCTCTCGTCTGTCCGCCATGGCGCTGGCCATGGCGCTTGCCGCCTGCAGCCATGTGCCGGTTTCGACCATGTGGGCGCTACGCAATTTCGACGCTGCTACGGTCGATCCGTCCGCGCTGCGCGCTGCGGTGCGCCTGCCTGAAAGTTTCGAGCCGCAGAGAGGCGGCGTGACGTTGAAAATCGGCTGGTGGCGCGATGGCGAAGAGAAGGCGAAGCATGAGGCGACCTTCGCGCTCAAGGAGACGACCGCGTCCGAGGACGTCGCGCCACTTGCCGGCGAAAAGAAGCACGGGACGCGCATTTTCGCCTATCGCGTGAATCCGGCCGACTATGCGGCGATCCGCGCAAGGCAGAAGGAGTTTCTCGAAGAGAAGGCGCGCAACCCGGGTAAGACGCATGGCTCCTTTGGCGTCGGCGCCGACGCCTGCCGGCGCGGCGACTTCCCCGAAGGTCCGCTGCTGACGACGACCTATCTGCGCACGCAGCCCTCCGGCGCCTATCTCACGGTGCTCAAGGATCTGGATATGCGAGAGGCGCCGACAAAGGAAAAGTCGCTCGATGAACTCGTGCCGCCTTGCGAGAAATTCGCTAATCGAGCCGAGTCGGCGACGGGTAGCGACCGTTAGGCCGCCTTCGCCTTCTCCATCATCTCCACAAAACGCTTGAAGAGATAATGGCTGTCCTGCGGGCCGGGCGAGGCTTCGGGGTGATGCTGCACGGAAAACGCCGGCCGATCGGTGAGCGCTATGCCGCAGTTCGAGCCGTCAAAGAGCGAGCGATGAGTCTCGACGGCGTTTTGCGGCAGGCTGTCGCGATCGACCGCGAAGCCGTGATTCATCGAGACGATCTCGACCTTGCCGGTGGTGAAATCCTTGACCGGATGATTGGCGCCGTGATGGCCCTGCGGCATTTTTTTCGTCTTCGCGCCGACGGCGAGCGCCATCATCTGATGGCCGAGGCAAATGCCGAAGGTCGGGATTTTCGCCATGAGCAGATCGCGTATGACCGGCGCGGCGTATCTGCCGGTCTCGGCCGGATCGCCGGGGCCGTTCGAGAGAAACACGCCGTCGGGTTTCAGCGCCAGGATTTCTCCGCTCGTCGCGGTTGCGGGGGCGACGATCACCTCGCAATCCTGCTCGGCCAGAAGGCGCAGGATGTTGCGCTTGACGCCATAGTCGATGGCGACGACGCGATATTTAGGCGCGCCGTCGCGCACGCCATAGCCGCCGCCGAGCCGCCAGGTGGTCTCGCGCCAGTCGTAGCGATGCTTTGAGCCGACGCTCGGCACGAGGTCCATGCCGTCGATGCCCGGCCAGCGCGTAGCCTTGGCTTTGAGCGCCTCGATGTCGAAGCACCCGTCGGGCGCATAGGCGATGACCGCGTTCTGCATGCCGCGTTCGCGAATGAGCGTCGTCAGCGCGCGCGTGTCGATGCCGCAAAGCCCCACAATTCCGCGCGAAGCGAGCCAGTCGGCAAGCGGCTTCTCGGCTCGGAAATTCGAAGGGTCCGTCGAAGGCGCGCCGAATATGGTGCCGACGGCGCCGGCGCTGTTGTCGAGATCGACGGTTTCGACGTCCTCTTCATTCGTCCCGACATTGCCGATGTGGGGAAAGGTGAAGGTGACGATCTGGGCGGCATAGGACGGGTCGGTGAGAATTTCCTGATAGCCGGTCATGGCCGTGTTGAAGCAGACTTCGCCCACCGCTTCGCCCGCGGCGCCCAGTCCGTAACCTTCGATCACCTCGCCGCTGGCGAGAATGAGCGCGCCGGTGTGGATCGGTTTCTTCCAGCCATTGTCTTGATCGAGGGTCATGTCCGTTCTATGCCCGGTCGCTTATGTCGCCGAGGCGCGCTTACCTCCCCCTTGAGGGGAGGGTGAGAGCGCGCGGCGTCGATTGATGCCGATACTTAGACGATTTCGGCTCGAAAAAGGAACCCCAAGGACACAACATGCGCGAGAAGATTGCGGCGGACCTCAAGGTGGCGATGAAGGCGGGCGAGCGCGCCAAGGTCGACGCGCTGCGGCTGATCAACGCCGCGCTCAAGGACAAGGACATCGAGGCGCGCGGGACGGGCAAAACGCTCGGAGAAGACGATGTGCTGGCGCTGTTGCAGAAAATGATCAAGAGCCGGCAGGAGTCCCTCGATATTTATGAAAAGGCCGGGCGCACCGATCTCGCCGACAAGGAGAAGGGCGAGATCGCGGTCATTTCCGCCTATCTGCCGCAGCAGCTCTCGGAGGCCGAGGTCGCCGAGGCGGTGAAGGCGGCGATCGCGGACGTTGGAGCGACCTCGATCAAGGACATGGGCAAGGTCGTCGCCGCGCTCAAGGCGAAATATGCCGGCCGCATGGATTTCGCCAAGGCGAGCGCGGCGGCGAAGGCGGCGCTGTCAGGGTGATGGAGGCGGTCATCGCCACAGCGCATAAAAATGATGCGGCGGGCCGCGGCCTTCGCTGAGGCGCAGCGAATCCGCCGCATCGAGCGCGCCTTCGAGCCAGGCTTTCGCCGTAGCGATCGCGTCGATGAGCGGCGCGCCTTTGGCGAGTTCGCAGGCGATCGCCGAAGAAAGCGCGCATCCGGTTCCATGCGTGTTGCGCGTGGCGATACGCCGGCCGCGAAAGATGCGCCGCTCTCCTGTCTCGAAGAGAACGTCGACAGGTTCGCCCGCAAGATCGCCGCCTGTGACCAGCACGGCCCGCGCGCCGGCGTCGCAGAGACGACGCGCCTGCGCCGCCATCTCATCGGCGCTGCTTGCGAGCGGCGTTTGCGTGAGCGCGCTTGCCTCGTAAAGATTGGGCGTCGCGAGGCGCGCAAGGGGAAGGAGACTCGCGACCAGAGTCGCCTCCAGCCCGGCCGTGGCGAGACTGACGCCATGGGTGGGAACGAGCACCGGATCGAGCACGACGTTGCGCGCGCCATAGCGCGCCAGAGCATCGGCGACGGCGCGTGCAATATCCGGCGTCGCCAGCATGCCGATCTTGATCGCGTCTGGCTTGATATCGGAGATCACAGCTTCAATCTGCGCGGCGACAATCTCCGGCGCGACAGGATAGGCGCCGGTAACGCCTCGCGTATTCTGAGCTATGAGCGCCGTAATCGCCGTCATGCCGTAGCAGCCGAAGGCGGAAAACGTCTTCAGATCGGCCTGCACGCCCGCGCCGCCCGATGGATCGGAGCCGGCGATGGAGAGGAGGCGGGGGATTTTGGCGGACATGGCCTATTCGCTTGACCCTGCGAGTTCCTGCTCAACCACCGCAAGTAACTCGGGAAGGCGTTCGTGAACGGTTCCCCAGATCAGCAATTGCTCAACAGCTTCATAATCATGACAATAAACATTGCCCGCGCCTGCGATGGCGGACCAGTGAATCTGGGAGTGTCGTTCTTTCAGTCCTGCCGGCAGGTGTTTCGAAGCTTCTGAAATAATCTCAAGACATCGCGTTACCCCATAAAACACAAGCATATTATCGCGAAAGGCTTCGTAAGTGAGACCTTCAACAAATCCGTTGGCGAGGCGAATGTTGTCGCGAATGTCGATAAGCCGGCGATGGGGATCAGATGCGCTAGAAGGCATGAATAGCGTCAGTGTCCGCTGCGGGGCGGACATATGGCTTTAAGAACTCGCGATTAACGACATCTACTGGCCCGCTGAAGAGCTCCGCGATGAAGTCTTTCAGTCCAACGTATGAATAAATGTCGCGCACCGCGTCCGGCGCGATCTCGATCATAATGTCGATGTCGCTGTCCGGCCGCGCCTCGCCGCGCGCGTGAGAGCCGAACAGCGCCGCATGCGCGACGCCGCGCGCCCGCAGGGCAGGTTCGTTCTCTCGGAGGACGGCGATGATCTGTTGCGCGTTCATCAACGCAGCATAGCACAGGCGCGCGGCAGGCGCGCCGCTCACCCCTTCGGCAACGTCAATACGCCGGCGTCGCCATTGTCCGCGCCGAAGGCGAGGCGCGCGCCCTTTTCGTCCCAGGCCAGCGCGCTGATCCGGGCGCGATCTTGATCCTGCGCCGGATGGCGGACCAAAATTTCAGATCCGTCCGTCAGCCGGGTCAGCATGATGAGGCCGTCCTCATAGCCGATCGCGACGACCAGAGCGGCGGGATGAAAGGCGACGCGCGTCACGATCGCCTCGCGGACCCCACATTCGCGCGGCGCCTGGCCCATCGGCCCATCCTTGCCGGAAAAGGGCCAGACGATGCAGGCGTCCGCGCCTGACGTCGCCAGCCATTTGCCGTCATGCGACCAGGAGAGGCTGCGCGTTTTTCCGGGATAGCCGGCCATGCGCATGTGCTTGCCGTCGGCGATGCGCCATCCATGCAAGGCGTTCTCCTGCATCGAGGTGACGAGAAAGCGCCCGTCGGGAGAGATGGTGGCGTCGAGATGCGAGCCCGCCCAGGCAAGCGTTTCCGGCTTGCCGGCGTTCGGAAACCACAACGTCGCGCCGCCGTAGTGGGCGATCGCCAGCCGATAGCCCTTGGGAAAGAAGGCGAGGCCGCGCGAGGTCGACGGCAGATCGAGCGACTTCGCTTCGCCCTTGACCGAGCGCGCCCGCGCCGTTCTTCCCGTAGTCCAGGCGACGGCGCCGCCATGCGCGGCGACGGCGTCGATCCATTTGCCCTTTTCGTCGCCGATGACGTCGACGCCGCCATCGGCGTTTGTCGCGCAGACGCGGCCGTCGTCCCCGCCGGTGACGAGCCGGTCGCCGTCCCGCGCCGCGACGAGAATGGCGGCGTCCTCATGGACGGGAATCCGCCGTCCCTCCACGCCGTCGCCGAAATGGAGCGTGCCGTCGGCGAGCGCGAAGACCGGCGCGCCGCCGAGGAACGCCGCCGCCGCGACGGGTTCGCCGAGTCCGATCGATTCGACATTGTCGATAAGAGTCAGAGACAGCGCCACGGCTATGCGCCGTCCTCGGCCGGCGCGCCCAAGCCAGCGGGCAGGCGCGGCGGGCGCTTTCGGAACTGGCCGCGCATGACCAGGGCGTAGGCGATGGCGTCTAGTCCGGCAAGCGTCAGCCACCACAGCTGCTCGGCCGCGGGGCCGAACAGGCAAATGGCGAAACCCGCGCCGATTCCACCCAGAAGAAAGGGCGCAAGCGCCGGACGCGATTGGCCGACGAACAGGCTGGCGCGGGCGGCGACAAGCGCCGCCGCCGCTGCGCCGAGAGCGCCGAGATCGAACCAAATCTTGAAGACGAGGCTGCGCGGCGTGGCCGGCGTCAGATAGCCGCCGAGCACGCCCCAGGTCGCCGCGCCAAACCCGTGTCCGATCGCCGTGCGCCAGCCGTCGGTGGCGATCATCTGGCCCCAGAAGGCGAGATGTTTGAAGAAGGCTGGCGGATCTTCGGGCCAGAGGACGTGCGCCGCATAGGCGACGAGCGGCGCGAGCAGCACGATCGCCGTCATGAGCGCCGCGATAACGGCGGCCATCGCTTGCGCGCGGCCGAAGGAAGCGACAAAGACCGCCGCGCCTGCGGCGAGCGCCGGCATCGCATTCGGGGCGCGCGACAGATAACAGGCCAGCGCCGTCGCGACGGCAAGCGCCGCCGCCCAATACCATCGGTCGCGTACGGCGAGCGCGCCCATCGCCGGCCACACCAGCAAGGACAGGCCAAGTCCGGCGCGGCCGAGCGGCCCGACGTCGAGAATGTCGTCGAGCGTATATTGCGGCTTCAGCAGCAAGGTGACCGCGGCGAGCGCGATCGTCGCCGCCGCGACGCCGATCGGCAGGAGATTGAGGTTGGAGGTCTTCGTGCGCAAGGGAAGAAATCCTGTCGCCAGCGCGACGAGCGCAAGCGTCGCCGCAATTTTGGCGAAGCGTTCCGCCGGTCCTTCAAAGGGCGTCCAGAGCAGTGAAAGCGCCGTCCAGACGGCGAGCAGCAGGGCGGCGAGGAACGGGGGCGAGAGCAGGATCGCGCGCATCGATCGCGCTGAACCTTCATCCGGCGTCAGCGTCGCTGAAGCGAGGAGCAGCGCCGCTCCGATCGGCAGCAGAACATAGACCGTCTGGCGCGCCAAAATCGGCGCGATGAGCGAGACCACGAACAGCAGAAATACGCCAATCCGCAGAAGCAGGCGGGCGGCCTCTTCTGCAGGTTCGTCAGTATTGCGGCGCGAAAGGACGGACATTGCGAGATTCGGTTGAGCCAGGGGTCTTAGTGAAAGATTAGAACGAAACGGCCGCCGAGTAGTCCGCCGCAACGCAGTAAATCTGGGAAAGGGCGCAATTTTTCGGCGACTGTGGCGCTTTTGCTATTCTCCGGAACGCGCCGCGCTTTGCACTGAATCGCCAAAAAGCGGCGGGATTTAAGCGGCCTGGCGCCACTCCCTACGAACGGTCTCGTCCGGTTCGGCCGCCAGTCTTTGTCGACGCAGCTCGACCAGCCGCGCCGGCGCCAGTCTGCCGAGCGCCCAGACGGCGGCTCCCCGAACGATCGGAGCGCCATCGTCAACCATCCGCTCGGCCTCCGCGGCAAGCTCCGGACGACCGGAATTGCCAATCGCAATCAGAACATTGCGCATGAAGCGGTCGCGTCCGATGCGTTTCACCGGCGATCCGGCGAAGGCCATCCGAAATGCCGCATCGTCGAGCTTCGATAGTTGCGCCAGGGGCGGGGACTGAGTTTCGGGGCGCGCGGCGAGCTTGGCTTCCCGTCCGGCGCTAGCGTATTTGTTCCAGGGGCAGACCGCGAGACAATCATCGCAACCATAGATGCGATTACCGATCTTTTCACGAAATTCGAGCGGAATGGGGCCCCTGTGCTCGATCGTCAGATAGGAGACGCAGCGGCGCGCATCGAGCTGGTAGGGCGCCGGAAACGCCGCCGTCGGACAAATATCGAGGCATTTGCGGCACGAGCCGCAATGATCGGATTCAGGCGGGTCGGCGGCGAGACGAAGATTGGTGAAGATCGCGCCAAGGAAGAGCCAGGAGCCGAAATCGCGCGAAACGAGATTCGTATGTTTGCCCTGCCAGCCGACGCCGGCCGTCTGGGCGAGCGGCTTTTCCATGACGGGCGCCGTGTCGACGAAGACCTTGGCGTCGCCCGCGCCGGCGCGTTTCAGCATGAATCCGGCGAGCCGTTTCAGCCGACCCTTGATGAGGTCGTGATAATCGCGGTTGCGGGCATAGACTGAAATCGTCGCGCGGTCGGGCTTCGAGAGCGAAGCGAGCGGATCTCCCTCGGGCCCGTAGTTCAGGCCGAGCAAGACGAGACTTGTCGCTTCCGGCCAGAGTGCGCGCGGCGCCGAGCGGCGCTCGGCGGTTTCGAGCATCCAGCTCATATCGCCATGCGCGCCGTCACGCAGCCAGGCGCGCAGCCGCTCCCCATGCGTGGGCGCAGTCTCCGCAGGCGCGAAGCGGCAGACGTCGAAGCCAAGATCGAAGGCGTGCGCGCGGACTTCTTCCTCAATCGTCGGGGTTGCGCCGACGCGCTTCGCCTGCCGACTTCGATCCTTGCGAAAGGCCGTCGAGGCGTTTGAAACGGACGCGTGCATGTCAGGCGGGCGCCTGGAGCGGGATCGACACGATGAACTCCGTGCCTGGATCATGCTTTCTGACCTCGATCGCCGCATCGAGCTGGCGCGTGAACGACCCAATGATCCGCATGCCGAGGCCCTTGCGGTCGCGAGGGTCGATGGCGTCCGGCATTCCGGCGCCTTCGTCACGTACCGACACCGCAAAAATCTTTTCGTCAACACGCGTGACTTTCACCAGGATAATTCCCGACTGGCTTTCATAAGCGTATTTCGCTGCATTGGCGATGAGTTCATTGACGATCAGCGCGGTCGCGACGGCCCGATCGGTCGCAATGACAATGCCTTCTTCGACCTCGGTGCGCACGTCGCACTGCGCGACGCTATCATCCAGATCACGACACAGCGCTTCGATGTATTTGCCGATGTCCATGCGCTCGATGTCGGAGCCAAGAGACAGTTGGTCATGCGCCTTTGCGATGGCGTCCACGCGATGCGACGCCTCATTGAGGAGATCGCCCGCCTGCTCGTCTTCCGCGTCATTGGCTTGCAGGCGGAGCATGCCGCCGACGATCGCAAGGCTGTTCTTCACGCGATGATTCATTTCCTTGAGCAGCGATTCGTTGCGCGCAAGCGCCGCTCTGAGCTTGCGCTCTTCGCGCTCGCGTTCGATCGCCATGCCGAGAATATTGGCGGCGCCCTGCAAAAAAGCGATATCCTGCTCGACGAACGCGTTCGGCGAGCGGCTGTCGACCTCCAACACGCCGAAAGGTTGTTTGTCGCCCTGCAAGATCACGTTCATGGCGCGGTGAACGCCGTGCCGCCGCAATATCTCTGGAGTCTTGAATCGCGTCTCGCTCTCCAGATGATTGGAGATGACCGGCGCGCCGCAG